>JAHILA010000014.1 GCA_018897295.1 Patescibacteria group bacterium | reverse complement strand
CTTCTGACGTTGTGCTTCCACTTGTGGTCTGTTTGAAGACCTTCACGTGAAGCTTTTGACCTGGCTTCAACTGAACCGTGGCCTTAGAAAAGTTCTCGTCGGTAATGTCGTCGTTCCAACCATAGAACTTTTTACGGTTCTTTTTTTTGAACGAGGCCAGCCGGGTGTTGTGGACGTAGTCGTCCGGCACCGTGATGATACCGAGATCAATAAACAGGCCGAACTTCTCCTTAATGATTTCTTTCATCATTTTTCCTCCTTGTAAGATTTTTCTTACATTTACATTATACACCCAATATAAAAATCTGTCAATAGTTGACAGATTTTTCGCATTTACTCCCATAACGAGGATTTATTTTATAGCGCTTATTTCTTTTCTTCCTTTTCTCTTTCTTTGTCTTCTACCATTTCCCTGTATCCTGTGCCTGCTGGGATTAATCTTCCTAAAATAACATTTTCTTTTAATCCCCTCAATCTGTCGATTCTACCTTCTGAAGCTGCTTTAATCAAAACTCTGACAGTTTCCATAAATGAAGCTGCTGACAAGAAACTTTCCGTGCTTAAAGCAATCTTGGTAATGCCCATTAATACCTGTACAGCGGTTGCCGGTTTTTTACCCATTTTTTTCGCTTTGTCATTGGCTTGTAAAAATATGTCTTTTTCAATAATCGCGCCAACCAAAAGATTGGTATCTCCTTCATCTTTAACTCTGACCCTAGAAAGCATCTGGCGAACAATTAATTCAATATGTTTATTATTCAAACCTTCTCCCTGGATACTGTAAATTCCCTGGATTTCTTTAATAATATATCTGCGCAGAGCTTCTAATCCTGCCAGTTTAAATAAATCTTTTAAATCAACAGAACCCTCGCACAACTGCTGGCCCTGGCTCACTTCATCACCTTTCTGGACCCAGACGCCGACTTGCGGAGATACAATATATTCTTTAGAAGTTTTTTTCCTTTTTTTATTTTTTAATTCCTGCCAGCCGTCGACAGTAATAATTCTTTGCCCTTTATGTTCTTTAATATCTATAATTTTTCCATTTAACTCACTGAGTACTGCCTTATTTCTTGGAACCCTGGCCTCAAAAATTTCTTCAACTCTTGGCAAACCCTGAGTAATATCAGCGCCTCCGGCAACACCTCCAGTATGGAAAGTTCTTAAAGTAAGTTGGGTGCCTGGTTCGCCGATTGCTTGGGCAGTAACAATACCTACTGCTTCTCCCTTCTCAACTAATTTATTCCTGCCTAAGTCATAGCCATAACACTGCTGGCATACTCCGAATTTGGCTTTACAGGAGATAACTGATCTCACTCTTAATTTATCAATTCCTGCTACTTCAATTTCCTGGGCTTTTTTCTTGGTCAATAATTCATTTTTCTCGGCAATAACTTTACCTTTAACAACAATGTCCTCCAGAATGACCCTGCCGGTCAATTGCACAACAAGAGAAATCCCCAAATCTTCCAAATCTCTTTTATAAAAAATAATTCCTTCTTTGTCTTTGCAATCAGCTTCTTTAATAATTACATCCTGGGCAACATCAACCAAACGTCGCGTAAGATAACCAGCGCTGGCAGTTTTTAAAGCTGTATCAGCCAAGCCTTTTCTACCTCCGTGAGTGGAAATAAAATATTCCAGAACATTAAATCCTTCTTTGAAACTGCTGATAATCGGCAACTCCAATGTCTCGGAAGCCGGATTAATAACCAATCCTTTCATTCCTGCCATCTGTACTGCCTGGCCCCAGGAGCCTCGGGCGCCAGATGAAAATATAGTGTGAATTGAACCATGCGGATCAAGTGTCTGTGAGACCAAAACTGAAATTTCGTTTTTAACCTTTGACCAGATTTCAATAATTTTTGACCTTCTTTCTGCTCTGGTTAAAAGTCCTTCCTGATATTGTTTCCTAATTTGTTCAACTTTTCTTATTGCTTCCTCAACAATCCTCGGTTTTTCAACAGGCAAACTAATATCATCCATTCCCCAACTGAGCCCTGACTTAGTTGCATATTTAAATCCTAATGTTTTTATTTTGTCCAAAATTTCAGGAGTTTTTTCAGTTCCTAAAATATTAATAATTTCTTCAACCACACCCTTTAATTCTTTCTGTGTCATTTCTTTGTTTTTAAATCCTATTTCAGGAGGAAGAACAGTATTAAATATAACCCTGCCGGCTGATGTATCAATGATGTCTCCGCCCGAGTCGGACCCGCCCTGGGTGGGAATCTTCACTTTAATCGCAGCCTGCAAATCAATAACATCCAATTGATAAGCCATAATTGCTTCTTCCGGAGTTGAAAATATTTTTCCTTCACCCTTAAACCCTGATTCTATTTTTGTCATAAAATAACAACCCAGAACAATATCCTGACTTGGAGCAACTACTGGTTCACCTGTTGCCGGCTTAAATAAATTGACAGAAGAAAGCATAATTTCCCTGCTTTCTCTCTGGGCCTTTTCCGACAATGGCAAATGCACAGCCATCTGGTCGCCGTCAAAATCAGCATTAAACGCCTTACAAATCATTGGATGAAGCTGAATTGCCAAACCCTCAACTAAAATTGGCTTAAATGCTTGGACGCCCAAACGATGCAAGGTAGGAGCGCGATTTAATAATACATAATATCTTTCAGTCACTTCTTCTAAAATTTCCCAAACCTCTTCAACTCCTTCTTCAATCAACCTTCTTGCTCCTCTGATATTAAATACTATTTCTCTTTCTATTAATTTATTGATAATGAATGGCTTGAATAATTCCAAAGCCATTGTTTTGGGAATACCGCATTGATGGAGTTTCAGTTCCGGGCCAACAACGATAACTGAACGACCGGAATAATCAACTCTTTTTCCAAGCAAATTTTGTCTGAATCTTCCCTGTTTCCCTTTTAATTGGTCTGCCAAAGATTTTAACTGCCTTTTCTGTCCGGTTGCAGCCATTACGGCTTTTTGCCCCCTGCGTGCAGAATTATCAATTAAAGCATCAATGGCTTCTTGCAACATCCTCTTCTCATTTCTACATATAACTTCTGGCGCGTTCAATTCTAATAATCTTTTCAAGCGGTTATTCCTGTTAATCACTCTTCTGTATAAATCGTTAACATCAGAAGTAGCATATCTGCCTCCATCCAGCTGCACCATTGGCCTCAAATCAGCTGGCATGACCGGCAGTATTGTCAAAAACATCCATTCTGGTCTAATTCCCGCTCTTTGGAATCCTTTAATCAATCTTAATCTCTGCAAAATTTTTCTCTTCTGAATTGATTCTACTTTCTTCAACTGCTCTTCAAGTTCTGATACTATTTTCTCCAAATCAAGTTCCTTGCAGATATCCCTCAATGCCTGAGCTCCAATCCCAGCTGAAAATACATCGCTGTATCTCTGGGATAAATATCTGAATGTCAGTTCTGAAATAATTTCCAATTTCTTTATTTTTGACAATTCCTCTTTGGCTTTATCGCGGGCAAGTTTTAGTTCTTTTTTTGCTTCCTTGTCTTTAATTGTTTTTAATTTTGCCTTAAATTCCTTTTCTATATCATTAAAAGCTTTTTCCTTGGCTTTCTCATCAACATTGGTGATGATATATGCAACAAAATAAACAACTTTCTCCAGTTTTTGTACTGAAATATCTAAAATTAAACCGATTCTTGACGGCACGCCTCTTAAAAACCAAATATGGGAAATCGGCACTGCTAATTTTATATGGCCCATCCTTTCACGCCTAACAATTGAACGAGTTACTTCCACTCCACAGCGGTCACAGACAACTCCTTTATATCTGATTTTTCTGTATTTTCCGCAATAACATTCCCAGTCTTTTTCCGGGCCGAAAATTTTCTCGCAGAACAAGCCATCTTTTTCTGCGCGTTGCGTTCGGTAGTTAATTGTTTCCGGTTTAGTAATTTCTCCGTGCGACCACGACAAAATCTCCTCCGGTCCTGCAATTTTCAACTGAAGCCCGTTAAATTCTTCTGGTTTTTTCTCTTCAAAATCCATATTACCTGCCCGCCTGCTTGTCCTTTGGACTTGCGGCGGGTTTATCTTTTACTAAATTAATCGCGAATCCAAGCGATCTTATTTCGCTTAATAAAACATTAAAAGATGAAGGCAAATGAGGCGCCTGAATCGGCCTGCCTTTAATAATTGAATCATAAGCATTAGCGCGGCCAATAACATCATCGGATTTTATAGTCAGCATTTCCTGCAATGTATGCGCTGCGCCATATCCTTCCAATGCCCACACTTCCATTTCTCCGAATCTCTGGCCTCCGAATTGAGCCTTTCCCCCGAGCGGCTGCTGGGTAATCAATGAATAAGGGCCGATTGAACGCATATGAATTTTATCCTCAACCAAGTGATTCAATTTCATGATGTAAATCTGACCGACCGTAACTTTATTGATAAACGGTTCGCCGGTCCTGCCATCGCGTAAAATGACTTTTCCGCTTTCCGGCAATCCGGCTTTTTTCAATTCCCCTCTGATTTCTTCCTCAGTCACGCCTGAAAACGGAGGACTGTAAGTCCTGTATCCTAAAGTTTTTGCTGCCCATCCCAAATGAGTTTCCAATATTTGCCCGAGATTCATACGTGAAGCAACTCCCAAAGGATTCAAAACAACATCAACCGGAGTTCCGTCTGCCAGATACGGCATATCCTGTTCAGGCAGAATTTTAGAAATAACTCCTTTATTTCCGTGCCTGCCTGCCAGCTTGTCGCCAATGGAAACTTTTCTGAATTGGGCAACTTCAACCTGTATTGTCTTGATTACTCCGGCCTGCAGTTTGTCGCCTTTGTCTCTTGAGAAAATTTTAATGCCGACCACTCTTCCGCGCTTGCCATGGGACAATCTTAATGAAGTATCTTTGATATCTCTGGCTTTATCCCCGAAAATTGCTCTCAATAATCTTTCTTCCGCAGTCAAATCAGTTTCGCCTTTAGGTGAAATCTTGCCTACTAAAATATCATCCGGCCCGACTTCAGCGCCGATTCTAACAATACCTTCCTCATCTAAGTCCTTTAACCTGTCCTCGCCGACATTAGGAATATCAGGAGTGGTTATTTCCGGCCCAAGTTTTGTATCACGCACATCGCAGGAAAATTCTTCAATATGAATAGAGCTGAATCTGTCATCTTTAACCAATTTTTCCGAAAGCACGATTGCGTCTTCAAAATTAGCTCCTGACCAGGACATAAATGCCACCAGAAGATTTTGCCCTAAAGCCAGTTCGCCATCCTGAGTTGAAGAACTGTCAGCAATAACATCGCCTTTCTTAACTCTCTGGCCAGGCCTGACTATCGGCCTCTGGTGAATGCAGGTATACTCATTAGAACGCAAATAATTATTTAAAGGATAAGTTTTTAAAGTTCCTTTTGAAGAAATAGTAATACGGGAAGCATCGACGCCTTTGATTACTCCGTCGCTTGGTGAAAGCATTACCTGGCCTGAATCCACAGCTGCTTTCCTTTCGATTCCGGTGCCGACGAGCGGCGCTTCTGGATTAACCAATGGCACTGCCTGCCTCTGCATGTTTGAACCCATCAATGCGCGGTTTGAATCATCGTGTTCAACAAAAGGAATCAAAGCAGTAGCAATACTAATACACTGGTATGGCGAAACGTCCATCCAGTCAATCTTGTCTCGTTCTATAATTCCCGGCTCGCCATGAATTCTTGCCTCAACTCTTTTCTCTTTCATGCGACCACTGGATTCCAGAACAATGCCTGCATGAGCAATATTGTATTTTTCCTCTTCAGAAGCGCCCATATAGACAATTTTATTTGTCACCTTTCCGTTTTCAACTTTTCTGTATGGAGTTTCTATAAATCCATAATCATTAATTTTGGCATAACTTGCCAGATGGCCAACCAAACCAATATTCGGGCCTTCTGGAGTTTCAATAGGACAAATTCTTCCATAATGGGAGGGATGCACATCGCGGACTTCAAATCCCGCTCTTTCTCTGGTTAGGCCTCCGGGGCCCATGGCTGACAATCTTCTTTTATGCTCCAGTTCTGACAAAGGATTTACCTGATTCATAAACTGGGATAATTGCGATGATGTGAAAAATTCTTTGACTGCTGCCATAAGCGGCCTGGAATTAACAAGTTGCGCAGGAGCTAAATTATAAGCGTCCATGGTACTCATTCTATCTCTAATAATTCTGATCACCCGCGCCATGCCTGCTCTGAATTTATTTTGCAAAAGTTCTCCCAGCGACCTCACGCGCCTATTTCCCAAATGGTCAATATCATCTCCGACCAAATCCGGATCATTATTCAATTTAATAATTTCTTTTATAGTTGCAACCACGTCTTCTTTTCTTAAAATCCTGTGTCCTGGGTCCAGTGGAGTCTTAATTCCTATTCTCTGATTTAATTTATAACGACCGACTTCCGATAAATCATATCTGTCGAAATTCTTAAACATATTTTCAATCAGCTGTCTTGCATTATCAATAGCAGCCAAATCGCCTGGCCTGATTCTTTTGTAAATTTCAATCCAGGCGTCGTCGGATGTTTTGGAAGTATCCCTGGCCAGAGTTTCTTTTATATATTGAATATCAGCATCATTGTCAATGTCTTTGAATTCCTTGAGAATTTTCTCATCAGTATCCAAACCAAAAATTCTAAGCAATGCTGTTGCTGGAATTTTTCTTTTTCTGTCAATACGCACAACAATTGAATTGTTTGCTTCTGTGTCAAATTCCAGCCAAGCGCCTCGGTTCGGAATGATTTTTGCGCCATGCACTTTCCTTCCTTTTATATAACTTGTCTTAAAAAAAACACCCGCGGACCTTATCAACTGGGAAATAACAACTCTTTCCACTCCGTTGACAATGAATGTTCCGCGGGGAGTAATCAAAGGCAAATCAGTGAGAAAAATCTCCTGTTCCTTTGTCTCGTTCGCTTTTTTATTGACTAATTTTAATTTAATTTTTAAAGGCGCTTCGTAGGAAAGACTATTTTTTTTGGCCTTTATCTCATCACATTTGGGCTCATCCAGATAATATTCCTTAAAATATAAAGAAATATCCTTACCGCCGTAATCGACGATAGGAGATATTTCATCAAAGAGTTCCCTCAATCCTTTTTCTAAAAATAATTTATAACTATTAAGTTGAATTTCAACTAAGTTTGGAAGAGGATATAATTTTTTCGGATAGTTTGAAAAATATTTAATCATGAAAACGCAGCATTTTACCCGATTAAAATATAGAAACTGACCCTAAAATAGGGCTTTCACTAGCTTTTCTATACTAATTTATTTATATTTCCAAGTCAAGTTTAGAGGAAGCAAAGGGCTTTTACAATTGATTTTATTATCCTCGTAGAGGTAAGCCCTGCTTCTTTATGAGTCTCTATTTTAATATCTTTTACTGACTCTAATCCTATTTTACTCCTTTTTAATAGCGTGTCAAGCGCAGAAAGTACTTCATCAGTGTCCCGGACAAAAACTTTGTATTTTGACGGGCCCGCCTGCTTGCTTTGCTTGCGGCGGGTTTCCAGAATTATCTCAACTTCCGAACGTCCTTTCTCCCCTGCCTTCATAATTTTAAAAATAATTTTTGCCATACATCTATCATAATACAATTTAAGAACATTGACAAGATTATAAAAAGCGATTATGATGCGAACAGGAGGTGATTGATGAAAAAAATAAACATGAGGAAGTGGCTGAAAATGGCGGAAAGAAAACGTTTTTGCTTTGGCTTTATCTACATCAACCATTACATGTTGACTCTGATCATACGTAAGGGTCCATTCGTCAGCAGGAAGATGTGGGAACCCATTAAAGAAGAACTCAAAAAAGATCAATTCAAATTCAATTGGAGTTACGGAGGATGGTACGTCACTATCTCAAGCCCGAAGTGGGTCCGCACCTTCTTCAAGTCTTAATTCCCTGCTCTTCATGGAGCATCGGTCCAAAAAACCGCATGCTCCATTTTTTTATTTAAAAAAAAACTCGGGGACTGCTTCCAGCCCCCGATTACAAAAATTCATTCTGGTCCATCCTCAAAAGATTTATTTTGAGGAGTTTTTTTCAGGTCCTTGATTTCCTTTCCTACATTCCTTCCAACGAAGAAAATAAGAACCGATATGAAAACAATAAACCCAACCCCGAAAAAAAACCATTCTCCAGTCATTTTTTCCTCCTTATCTGCCTTTGGCAGATGTTTTTATACTACTCTTTTATTAAATTATCGTCAACCCCTCGACTGCGCGGGACAAGCCCCGCATTTTCCTTAATTATCTTTTTAATTTTGTTGGATAAGAACACAATAATATATCTTCATATTCAAGACCGCATTCGCTCCTCTCAATTTTTTTATTTTATTATCCATAAATTTATTTTTATTAGTTTTTATTTTTACCTGTGGATAACTTGCTATTGACTTACCTAATTAATTTATCTATACTGATAATGTCTTTCGGTTCTATCCATAGAACTGTTAGGGTTATACATCCAAGGGTCACCCTCTTAATTGAGGGTGACTTTCGTTTATATATTATCATTTTACACGATGTTTTAAATCTTTACCCCAAAATTCATGTATATCTTTCAAATCAAAATAACCATCCCCGCCAGTTTTTAGTTCGTGAGAAATATTATCTTCTGACGAAAAGATATAAACCTTTTTGCCGCCGTTTTTCAAATAATTCACCAGCGCAAGAAAATCAGCGTCGCCGCTAAAAAAAATGGCTATATTATATTTATGAATGTTATGCATTGCGTCAATCGTTATTTCCACATCCATATTTCCTTTTTCTATAATAGATTCTCCGCTCTCGCTAATAACAGAGATTCTTTTTAATTCTTTTTTTCTTACGGTAAAACCAAGCCCCTTTTTAAGATAAGTAAAGAATTTATGCTTTCCATCCAAATCATAATCTCTTGTTCCGGTTTTTGGATAGGCGTCATAATAAAAAATTTCAACCTTGTCTGCGTTAAAATTTTTCCTAAAATAATCTTTAAGAGTTTTGTATTCAATAAACTTTTTTACCGACTTAACCGCATTCCAAACATTTGATGCGTCTATAAATACATAAACTGTTTTATTTTGTCCGTTCATAAAATAATTTTTATTGTTTTCCCTTTTCCAACCTCTTTAAAAAAAATGAATATTTAAGACACCCTTATTATACGCCTTTTTGGAATAAATAAAAAGCCCGCGGTTAGGCGGGTTTTCCAAAAGAGCAGAAGAAAAGAACAAATAGAATAATCTGGTCCAGGGGCGAGAGTAGTACGGTTCGCAACATACCGCGGTCTCGCATGCCGGACCATGGGGGGATGAAATTTTTACATACAGTAGAAAGTTTTAGGCACACCAGCCTATACTGGTTGCGAACTGCCTTGATTGTTATTTCCATTATAGTATATCCATAAAGTTTGTCAAGAAAATAAAAAAGCCCCTACGCGGAAAATAACGCAGGGGCGTGTTGGAACATTGTGCTCCTCACTTCTTTTTCGGAGGATTGGCGACTTTATGGCCATTGATAATGGATTCTCCTCTATAACGAAGAGAATAAGAATAATAGATACCAATAGGGCAATACATCGCCCTCTCTTTGGTCTTGGCAATGACGAAAGTTTTAAAAAACAAAATTTCGTCACCCACATTCAGGTTTTGAAGACCAATCCGCGCCGGGCCATTATTAGCTTTATAAATGACCTCAAGTTGAAATTGATAATCCTGGTTATCGACCGGATTTTTCACTTTGATTTTGGCATATGGTCCAAAACAACGAATTGGGGTGGCCATAATTTCTCCACGCCACACTTTTGCGTCGCTTCTCTCGACGAACTGGGCTTTTTCTCCGACTTCGGACTGCTCGCCTTTGCAGTCAACAGAGAACATCACGACGAACAAAACCAGAAAAAGAACAAAAAAGATTTTTTTAAGATACATTTTTCTCCTCCTTTTGTAAGATTTTTCTTACGCTAATATCCTACACACACTTAAAAAGATTGTCAACCCCGCAGTTGCGGGATCAATCCCCTACTTCTCGCGGACTGCAATACTCTGTACAATTCCCAGCATTACAAAATTAATCAATAAATTGCTTCCGCCGTAGGAAACAAATGGTAGAGAAATTCCGGCAATAGGCAGAAGGCCGAGATTCATTCCAATATTCACGAAAACCTGGAATATAAAAACAATCGCCGCGCCAATGCAGAATAATCTGGCAAAATTATTTTCCGATTGCAAAGCAATTCTCATAATCCTGTAAAAGAAAATAAAATAAAGAATGAAAATAATTATTAATCCTACAAATCCCCATTCTTCCCCGATTGCCGCGAAAATAAAATCAGTATGCTGTTCAGGTAAAAAATTCAGTTGGCTTTGTGGGCCGTGCCCCAATCCCCTGCCCCAAAACTGGCCAGAGCCAATAGCAATCATTGATTGAATCTGATGATAGCCGCTTCCCTGCGGGTCAAGATACGGATTTATAAAACTGGTAATTCTGTCTTTTTGGTATGGTTTTAAAACTCCAACCCAAGCAATATTAAAAAGAATTAATCCGATAATAAACAAAATTAAAAGTTGTTTTAATTTAATTCCTGCAATTACCATAACCCCCAACCATAAAAATATCAGCACCATTGCCGAACCCAAATCCGGCTGGAGAAAAACTAAACCAGCAACAAGCATTGTATATGCTCCAGAAATGACAATATGAGTTATCCTATAAAGCTCAATGTGACGCAAAGAGAAATACTGGGCAAAAATCAACACCATTACCAATTTCGCAAATTCTACGGGTTCAAAATTAACTATCCCGAAATTAAACCAGCTCGCTGCGCCTCTTATTTTCCCGAAAAATAAAACCGCAATCAATAATAAGACGCTCAGAAAATACAAAATCAGCAACAATGTGGAGTGATTCCTAAAAAACCTATAATCAATAAAAGCGAAAACGAGCATTAAAAAAAGGCCGATTATTAAAAATGCGGTCTGTTTATAAAAATAACTTTTATCGTGAGAAAAAGAAGTGCTGAAAATCGACATCAATCCGATTATTGTCAGCAGCAACACGCTGATAATCAGCACCCAATCAAGCTTTTTCAAAAGATATATGAACATACCCTGTAGTAGATTTTTGACTAATTAAAAATTATTTTGATGCCCGTAGCATCAGTCAAAAATTCACTACGGGGCATAATTTATTCTTTTGGCGGTTCGCCCTGGGTTTTGATAAAATTGTCATTCAAAAAAATATTAGTATAAGCCCTGGCGTCAAACGATTTGGTTTCCTGCGCAATAGGATAAGGCCAAAAAATTTCAAATCCCCTGCTCTCATTTCTTAAAACTGTGTTCATTGAGGTTTTACCAGCAGCAATAATCTCATTATTTTCATTGAGCAAAACTCCGGCAACTTCTATAGTGTCTAAATCATAACTGCTTTTATTTTCCACTGTGCCTGTAAACAGATTGCTGCCATCTTCCAATATTTGGTATTCTGTATTTTTCACTCTTAATTCTAGGCCTCCTAATTGGCTTATTTTTCCCCAGTAGACATTACTAATTTTTAATTCGATTTTTGAGATTGATTTTTGCGAAGAAACTTTCTGTTCAATAATGTATTTTGTTTCTTGTGGCAGAATGTATGATTTACCTTGTCGCGAACCAATCAACTGATTAGCGCTGTCGTATAAGTTAAAAACATAAGTAAATGACTCGGCTGCCCATTCATTATTGGAATTTTTAATTTTAGCAACCAAGTCAAAATTATTTTCCGTAGTCAGAATAAAAGATTGGGATAAAATAATTAAATCTTCCTTTGGTTCGTTTTGATTTCCATTATTAACAGGGGGAGTTTCTGATTTTATCAATAAATAAATCCCGCCAATGATAATCGCAAAAATCACCACCCACACCAATCCGATAATAAATTGTTTTTTAGTATATGGATTCATTAATTATATTATAACAAACTTTAAGGAAAAGAAAAACTGCTTATAAATTAAGCAGTTTTTCTTTTGTGGCTATGGAGTTAATCTTTTAACGCCGCGATAAAGATAAGTAACTTCTCTGACATTGCCAATATTGAATATCTTCATAAGTAATCTTGTCGCGCCAATCGCAAATCCCCCATGAGGCGGACAGCCATACTTAAAGAATTCCAGATAATGTTTAATCTCTTCGGTTTTGATTCCTTTTTCAATCGCTTGTTTTTTCAGAACCTCGTATCGATGCTCTCTTTGAGCGCCTGTTGTAATCTCTAGACCATTCCACAGAAGATCAAAGCTTTTTGTAAATTTAGAATCTCCTTGTGGACGCATATGATAAAACGGCCGAACGCTGCTCGGATATTCGGTAACAAAACAAAATTCATGCCCGTATTTTTCTTTTATGATTTCACTCAGTTTTCTTTCTTCTTCGGGGCTTAAGTCCCCCTCCCTTCTGTTTTTAATATCATAATGAGAAAGCATTTCTTTTGCTTCCTTCATGGTAATTTGAGGAAACGGAATTGTAGGAATAACTAATTTCCTTCCAAATTCTTTTTCAATTTCCTCACCGTACTCTTCTTTAACTTCAGAAATCATATAAACAAACATTTCTTGTTCTGTCTCGATTAATTTTTGGTGTGATTCAATAAATGACATTTCAATATCGTAACTGGTAAATTCTGTATCATGTCTTGAAGTAAACGATGGGTTTGCCCGAAAAACAGGACCGATTTCAAAGACCTTTTCAAATCCCGATGCCATTGCCATTTGTTTATAGAATTGTGGCGATTGAGCCAAATATGCTTTTCCGTTAAAATAAGAAATCTGAAAAAGTTCTGACCCGATTTCACTCGCCGCACTCATTAATTTCGGAGAATGTATCTGAATAAATCCATGTTCAAGCCACCATTTCCTAAAAGCCATTTCCATTGTTGTCCAAACCTTAAAAATCAATTGTTTCCGAGGTTTTCTTAAATCAATCCAGCGCCAATCCATTCTTTTTTCCAAAGACGCTTCTGTTTCTTCCTTTTCCAAAACAGAAATTGGAGGCGTTTCTAATGGAATTGAAATTATTTTTATTTCTTCTGCCATTATTTCAATTCCTCCTGGTGCTTGTTTCTCCGTTTTAACTATACCAATAATTTCAACGATTGATTCCAGTCTTATTGGTTTAACAACTTTTATTAATTCTTCGCCACTAACGACTACCTGAATTATTCCGCTTACGTCCCTGATGACCAAAAATTTTATGGACCCTATATCGCGTATATTATAAACCCAGCCAATGATTTTGGTCTTTTGTCCAATTTTTTCTTTAATTTTAGAAATTAAAATTCTTTCCATATATTTTATTTTTACTTTTATTAATAATTAATAAATAAAAAAAAATCGACCTCACGAAATTACCAAAAATGATAATCTCATAAGGACGATTTTTATCGTGTTGCCACCTTATTTCATTCAATTATTACTAATTGAATCTCTCCAACCGCTCTGGAAATCCGACACGGTCTTTGTGCTATAACGGGCACGCCCGTAGGATTCTACTCGCTTATTAAAGCTTTCTTTCCTCAGCTCACCTGTGTTGCAGGGTCAACGCCTTTAAATTGCGGGCATTGTAGGAGGGTCACCTACTCTTCCCCGAAGTTCATCGGGGTACCATCGGCCTTTAAGGATTTCACTTCTGAGTTCGGAATGGGATCAGGTGGAGCACCCCAAGTATAACCCCCTTACAATGACCGCAATCTTGTTTGTTGCAAATAAAATTATTTTAAAGTGTAGTGTCCAAAAATTGCCAGCCGTATTAAACAGGCAAAATGATTTATTAGTACTTCTCGGCTAAATCCTTTACAGGACTTACACCTGAAGCCTATCAACCTTGTAGTCTTCAAGGAATCTATGATACTTAATCTTGAGAAGAGTTTCACGCTTATATGCTTTCAGCATTTATCTCTGCCAAACATAGCTACCCAGCAGTGCCCTTGGCAGGACAGCTGGTACACCAGAGGTTTGTTCATCCCGGTCCTCTCGTCACGTTATCACATATCACTATGTGCGCAGACTATATCTTTACCCATTCCGACGTTAATCGGAATTAGGGTAGTGGCGTATTAGCTCAGTATTTCTACTGAACTCCGATCCGATGGAAATCGGATCAAGTCGTTACGGGGTCAAATCTAAAATCTTTAACAAATCTTTTTTAGTCTTCTTTTTTTTGGTCACATAATTATTATTCTGAATCACCAGAATATAATTTATTAACCTGTGTAAATCTTTCTCAGATAAATCCTTGTTTTTTACACAATTCAAAAGATTCGCAGCGCTATATATTGCTTTTGCTTGGACTTTCTTAAATTTGATAAATGGAATTAAATTCCCCACTATATCCTTAATCTGCTTAAAACCGTTAATCCTTAATTCAGTAATTCCGTCTTTACGTTTTGAGATATAACCTATCCTCAAAACTCTTTTAATCCAGTATAGTGGTTTTGCATGTCTAGAATCTTGATAAAAACAGATAGTCAGCATAAATCTTATTTTAGATTTGCCATCTTTCCGTTTTTTGATTTGAAACATTAAACTTCCATCACCATCAAGAAATCCTGCAATATACGCATAATTAATTTTAGATCGACTTCCCACGGTATTATCTTAATAATTATCTGGTCCTCAATTAAATTGTATCATTATTATTGGACCGATGCAATAATGATTATCAATAGACCATATTTTATTAAGACTTCACCGTTATAAGCCACATTGTCATCACGAATTACTTCGTGAAGTAGCAATATTCTTACTAGGGACAAAGTCTCTCAAGTATCTACGCCTACGACAGATAGGAGTCCAACCTGTCTCACGACGGTTTGAACCCAGCTCACGTACCTCTTTAATTGGCGAACAGCCAAACCCTTGGAAGCTTCTCCACCTCCAGGATGAGATGAGCCGACATCGAGGTGCCGAACAGACGCGTCGATATGAACTCTTAGCGCCTACCAGCCTGTTATCCCCAGGGTAGCTTTTGTCCGATGATCTTCTCCGATTCTATTAACCAGAGTCGGTTCACTAAGTTCTGCTTTCGCAACTGCGCGACCTGTCAGTCTTGCAGTAAAGCCGACTTTTGCCTTTACACTATCACTCCGATTTCCATCCGGAGCTAGTCGACCTTAATAAACGCCTCCGTTACTCTTTAGGAGGCTAGCGCCCCACTAAAACTACCCGCCTGGCACTGTCCCTCTCTGTTACGGAGGGGTTAGTTTTAACATTTTTAAAGAACGGTGTTTCATTGTCGGATCCAGCCGCCCCGAGAGGCGACCTTCAAATCCTACCGTCTACGCTACGCATCAAAAACATTAAAACAATACCAAGTTATAGTAAAGCTCCTGGGGTCTTTTCGTCTTGTCGCAGGTAGTCAGCATCTTCACTGACACTGCATTTTCACCGGGCTCCTCGTTGAGACAGTTCTCCAGTCGTTACACTTTTCCTGCAGGACATAACTTACATGCCAAGGAATTTCGGTACCTTAGGACGATTATAGTTATCGCCGACGTTCACTGGGGCTTCAAGCAGTGAGCATCCCGACGCAAGGTCGAGACACCCCCACCATTAACCTTCCAGCACTGGTCAAGTGTCAGCCCCTATACATCCTCTTACGAGTTAGCAGGGACCTGTGTTTTTGGTAAACAGTCGCTAGAGATCTTTAGCTGCGTCCCCCGCTAAGCGGGGGAAGGCCTTATTGCGAACTTACGGCCGCTATTTTGCCGAGTTCCTTAACGAGGGTTAACCCGTTCACCTTGGGCTTCTCGCCCTGCCCACCTGTGTCGGTTTGCGGTACGGATCCTGTATTCTTATTTTAGAAGTTTTTCTTGGAAGTCTGCTCAATAGGGTAATCCCGATCGAAATCGAAACTTCCTGCATATCTTGAAGTATTCTAAACCGGATTTACCTAGCCTAGCTTCTTAATATACAGACAAAAATCCAATAATCTGCCCTATCTACTAAACTCCGTCACTCCATAAAAAAATACAGAAGGGTCGGAATATTAACCGACTGTCCATCGACTACCCCTTTCGGGATTGCCTTAGGCCCGCCTAACCCTTGGTTGATTTACATTGCCAAGGAATCCTTGGGCTTTCGGTGGTCTGATTTCGCATCAGACTTGCGGTTACTCATACCAACATTCTCTCTTCCTTGCGCTCCACCATTCCTCACGAAATGACTTCACAGCACAAGAAATGCTCCTCTACCACTCCTCTCCGATAAATCGGAGAGAAATTCGTATCTTCGGTACTAAGTTTGAGCCCCGTTACATTTTCAGCGCACTTCGTCATAAATAGAATGGTGAGTTATTACACACTCTTTAAATGATGGCTACTTCTAAGCCAACATCCCATCTGTATAAGACGAGGCACTTCTTTTCCCACTTAACTTAGTTTTGGGACCTTAGATGACGATCTGGGCTGTTTCCCTTTTGACTATGGAGCTTAGCCCCCACAGTCTTACTCCCTTATTATCTGTCTTAGTATTCGGAGTTTAATTGAGTGAGTAGGCTTGCGCCACCTCAGCCCATTTAGTGCTCTACCCCTAAGGAGAAAAATAAGAGGCTATGCCTAAACATATTTCGAGGAGAACCAGCTATTACCAGGTTCGATTAGCTTTTCACTCCAACCCACAGCTCATCCCACGGTATTGCACGGCCGATGGGTTCGGACCTCCCCCCGATTTTCATCGGGGTTCATCCTGGCCATGGGTAGCTCACCTGGCTTCGGGTCTTACGCATACTGTTATAAAACGCGCTATTAACACTCGGTTTCCCTACGCCTCCGTCCTTTACGGACTTAGACAAAACAGTCTACGGTAAACTCGTTGGTTCGTTCTGCAAAAAGCACGCCGTCACCCCGCTAATGCGGGGCTCCGACTCTTTGTAAGTGTATGATTTCAGGTACTATTTCACTGCCCTTGTCGGGCTACTTTTCACCTTTCCCTCACGGTACTAGTTCACTATCGATCATTAGAAGTATTTAGCCTTTCCTAGATAGTTCAGGATGATTCCCGCGAGACTGCATGTTCTCGCGGTACTCAAGATTAATGACTAGGAGTATAAGACCCTTTTCGCTTACAGGACTATTACCTTCTTCGGTAGGGCTTTCCATCCCTTTCAACTAAGGAAGTCTTAGTTTTGTATTCACTCCCCGGGATTTCTCCCGACGTCACTATCTTACTACCCCTAATAATCCCACAAATGCGGGACCATCAGGTTTGGGCTCTTCCCTTTTCGCTCGCCACTACTTGGGGAATAAAGTTTTTCTCTGTTCCTCCGGCTACTGAAATGTTTTACTTCGCCGAGTTCACCTCCCAACAATAAAGTCGGGATAATATAGTTTATCACTATATTGGGTTTCCCCATTCGGACATCCCCGGATCTAAGGTCGCTACACACCTCCCCGAGGCTTATCGCAGTTACGCCACGTCCTTCTTCGTCTTCTAATGTCAAGGCATCCACCATACACCCTTAATATATAACCTGCTTAATATAGCTGGCAATTTATAGATACTACTACTTATTATTACTTTTATTACTTGCTATACATATTCAATTTTCAAAGTTCAGGATTGAAAAAACCGCTTTTAGCGGTTTGACATCCACGGGTATGAAAATACCTGGTTTTATCAACCGCTCTTTTTTATAAATTGTTTTTGGTTTTTTCTCATATAAACTAACAACACTACCATTGTAAATGGTAAAAAATCGCGTGTCAAGTCCTCTATTACTATCTATCGCTTAAATCCTGCCTAATTTTGTCCAGAATATTAGCTGCCAGATCCTTTCCTCCTAGGCCGAATGCAAGACCGCCTGCAATCGTAATCATAGCAATAATTCCAATAATGATTGTCTGGATTAAAGCTGCGGCAATTCCTAATTGGGTTAAAGCAATTACAAAACCGAAAATCAAAATTGCCCACTTCACAACTCCGGAAATCGCATTTGCTGATGAAAGGCCGGCAGTATCAGCACTGGCTTTCACTAATTTCTGCATAAACTTCGCAACAATAGCTGCGGCCAAAAGCATGATAGCGGCAATCACAACATTAGGTATGTAATAAAGGATGCCCTTTAAAAACAGAGTTACCTCTACTAATCCTAAAATCTCAACTGCTGTCATTAAGAAAACGATAATGAAAAACCATTTTACAAGTTCTTCAAAAAACTTCGGAGAGTCCAATTTTAATCTTGCTTTGGCTAATGCTTTCTGAAAATTAAGCCTTTCTAAAAGCAGATCAAGTTTTATAGCTTTTATCATTCGGTTAACCATCTTGCCCAAGAATATAGCAATCAACCAGCCTACAATGAAAACGATTAAAGATGCCAATAATGTCGGTAAGAACTCAATAAAGCTCTGCCAAATTTGCGTCAATGAATCAAGTAATAT
Source organism: Patescibacteria group bacterium (assembly GCA_018897295.1). Classification (NCBI taxonomy): domain Bacteria; species Patescibacteria group bacterium. Next base: position 113,602 of record JAHILA010000014.1, on the reverse strand, counting down.
TTCTAACATAATAAAATAATTTTAATTCTTAATTCCCTGCCCGCCACGCAAGACAGTTTGCTGACGTTGCAGGCAGGTCGACCTTTAATTTAATTATAACATAATTAATTATAGCACAAAATTAATTTGGCAACAAAGATTCTCTGTGATAAAATTTAAACTTATGTTCGACCACGTTAAGAAAATACATTTTATCGGAATTGGGGGTGTCGGAGTGTCTGCAATTGCCAGAATGGCGCGGTTAAAAGGTATAAAGGTTACTGGTTCTGATATTTCCGCGGGAAAAACGACTGAACGGATTGAAAAAATCGGGGGGAAGGTTTTTATTGACCACAAAAAAGAAAATCTGCCTTCAGATACAAATATGATTATCTACTCCCCTGCCATAACCGAGGATAATCCAGAATTAATTTATGGCAGAACGCTAAACATTCCAATTTATTCGTATCCAGAAATCCTTGGATTGATTTCCAAAGATATGTATACCATTGCCATATCCGGAGCCCACGGCAAAACAACCACTACTTCCATGCTTGCTGAATTGATGATTTATGGAAACTTAGACCCTACTGTTGTTGTCGGCGGATTTTTAAAAAAACAGGAAGATAATTTTGTTTTAGGAAGCAGTAAATATTTTATTGTTGAAGCCTGCGAATATAAAGAATCATTCTTGAACCTGACTCCGAATATTCTCGTAATTTTAAATATTGATAGTGACCATTTGGATTATTATGAAAATATTGAAAACATCCAAAATGCTTTTGCAAAATTAATCGCCAAAACAAAAGAATATATTATCTGCGATTTAAATGACGAAAATACGGACAAAGCAATTAAAAAAGCAAAAAAAATAAACCAATTGGCAAAGATAATTGATTATAATGAAGGAAAAGCCGATATTAAATTATCCATTCCCGGCGAACACAATCTTAAAAATGCGCAAGCCGCGTTTGACGCGGCCAAATTGTGCGGAATAGAAGAAAAAACCGCTTTAAAAATCCTAAAAAATTATACTGGCACCTGGCGCAGGTTTGAATTTATGGGCAATGCAAAAAATGGCGCATTACTTTACAATGACTACGGCCACCACCCCACAGAAATAAAAGCAACTTTAAAAACCTGCAACGAACAATATCCAAACTATAAACTGATTGTTGTTTTCCAACCGCATTTATATTCGCGCACAAAACTTTTATTAAATGATTTTGCAGAAAGTTTTAATTTGGCAAATGAAGTTATTATCACTGATATCTATGCTACGCGTGAAAAAGATGACCACACAATCCATTCCAAAGATTTAGTTAAAGCAATGCAGACCGTCAATGCGAAATACATCAGTAGTTTTGACGAAATAAAAAACTATTTGGAACAAAATACTGATAAAAATAGTATTATTCTCTTTCTCGGCGCGGGAGATGTATATAAGATTGGAGAAGAAATGAAAAAATAAGATGAATTAAAATATTAAAAAATCTCGCATAGCGAGATTTTTTAATTGTGGACCTAAGCAGAATCGGACTGCTATTTCCGCATTGCAAATGCGGTGTTCTACCATTAAACTATAGGCCCGAACAAAATTAAGACGAGTTGAGTGGGCGTGGAAGGAGTCGAACCTTCTACTTCTTCATTATCAGTGAAGCGTTCTACCGGTGAACTACACGCCCTTCTCAAAATTAATCCCGCGTCGCGGGATTAATTTTGATAAGATTTTTTAAAATCTTTTAAGCTTTGCCTAAAATCCTGAACATTCCAGTTCCACAAACAGGACAAATTCCTTTCAATGCCCTTCTGTCTCCCCCCTTCCCTTTCATTTTAACCTCTACTGCATTTTTCATCTCTTCTTTTTTTCTGCATTTTACGCAGTATGCTACATCTGCCATAATGTTTTTTTTATTTAATAATTACTAATTCTATTATACAGCTAAAATAATACAATATGCAATAGAGAACTAAAAATCCCCCGCAACGCGGAGGATTTTTTGAATCAAATCTTTTATAGTTATCCTGATACTCGCCTCGCTTCGCGAGTCGAAGCGGGCCTGATTTTTATTTGGACAAAAATCTAAATCCCTCTTGTCCGCCGAAGCTTTACGCAAAGGCGGATTCAATCGACTCTCCTTAGCATCCAAAATGGTTACTAAGTAAAAATATTTTCCATCCACAGGTTCCCCTACGGATGCCTTGTTATGACTTCACCCTAGTCACCGAATTCACCTTAGGTCCCGCAATGCGAGAATGTCAGGTGCCCCCGGCTTCTCTGGTGTGACAGGCAGTGAGTACAAAGCTTGAGAACGTATTCACCGCAGCGTAGCTGATCTGCGATTACTAGCGATTCCAACTTCATGGGGTCGAATTGCAGACCCCAATCCGAACTGGGACCGACTTTGATGGGATTGGCTCCACCTTACGGCTTGGCAACCCATTGTATCGGCCATTGTAGCGCCTGTGTTGCCCAGGACATCAGAGGGCCATGCTGATTTGGCGTCATCCCTACCTTCCTCCCCGTATCACGGGGCAGTTTCGTCTGACACATATAACAGACAACAGGGGTTGCGCTTGTTACCCGAATTAACGGAGCAACTCACGCCACAAGCTGACGACAACCATGCAGCACCTGTTCTAGTGTCCTTGTAGAAGACCCGACTTTCATCGGGGTTTCACTAGAATTTCAAGTCCTGGTAAGGTTCTACGCTTATCATCGAATTAAACCAGACGCTCCACCGCTTGTGCAAGCTCCCGTCTATTCCTTTGAGTTTTAGTCTTGCGACCGTACTTCCCAGGCGGAATACTTAACGCGTTAGCTTCGCCACCTGAAGGGTCGATACTTCAGACAGCTAGTATTCATAGTTTAGGGCGTGGACTACAAGGGTATCTAATCCTTTTTGCTCCCCACGCTTTCGTCTCTCAGGGTCAGAAATGCACCAGCTGAATGCCTTCGCCTTTGGTGTTCCCTAAAGTATCAACGGATTTCACCCCTACTCCTTAAGTTCCATCAGCCTCTCACACTCTCTAGTCTGACCGTTTCCCCTGCAGCTCCGATGTTGAGCATCGAAATTTAACAGAAGACGTATCAAACCCCCTACAGACGCTTTACGCCCAGTAATTCCGGACAACGCTTGGGGCACTCGTATTACCGCTGCTGCTGGCACGAGTTTAGCAACCCCTTATTCATAAGGTACACTCAAAAAATTGCTCCCTTATAAAAGCATTTTACATCCCGAAGGACTTCTTCATGCACGCGGCGTCGCTCCATCAGGCTTTCGCCCATTGTGGAAGATTCTCGACTGCTGCCTCCCGTAGGAGTAAGGCCCGTATCTCAGTGCCCTCGTTGGGGAACACGCTCTCACGCCCCCTACCCGTCATAGCCTTGGTAAGCTATTACCTCACCAACTAGCTGATAGGCCGCAGGCCACTCTCTCACCGATTCCGATTTGCACCGGAACCTTTAGTCCCGATAAATCGGGACACCATTGGGAATTATCCCCGCTTTCGCGGGGTTATGCCCAAGTCAGAGGGATGTACCTACGTGTTACTAACTCGTTCGCCATGGGTCTAAACCCATTCGACTTGCATGCCTTATCCACGCCGCCAGCGTTCGTCCTGAGCTAGGATCAAACTCTCAATAATAATTTTAGTTGTATCAGAACAACTATAAAAGATTCGATCTCTAATAACTCACACAAACTTACTGTACAATTACATATTTCTATTTTAAAGAACAATTTAAAACAGAGCTCAATTTTTGAACTAAATTCCAAAACTAAACTCTGTTTTAAAGTACGTTTAATTGTTCGCTCTTTTTACATAAGAATTATGCTTGCCCCGTAGTCAAACCAAAGGTTTGTACTACTGGGGTTAATTAATTATGTGTTTAAAATATATATCAATTAAAATCACGTGTCAAGCCCCTCTTTGTTTTTAAACTACGAGGAAAAAATTAAAAATTTCTAACGCCACCATTCATTGCCGTATTTCAACGATTCCCAAATACAATAAATAATAAATGCTATTGTAAGTAATCCCCAAAACCAGTGTGATTCATTGCTGAATATTTTTTTAATAAATCCTGTTTTTTTATGTTCTTGAAATTTTTTTGCTATATTCTGATCATCATTTGTTTTTTTAGGCATTTTAGCGCTTAAAATTTCAACACCTTCTCCTTGTTTATGTTGATCGGTCGTATCTACTAAAAATGATTTTTCTTTATTGTTCTCCATAAATTATTTTTAAAAATTAACTATTATTTAATAATACATCAAAATTTTCTTTTTTACGCTTAAAATGTATTTTTATCAAAATCTAATAATTCAAAAAAGGAACGTCGTGCCCTTCTTTTAACATCACATGACTTTTCTAGGTTCATTGAAAGACGTCCCTTGAAAAAAACCACCTCCACCTTTTTGCCAAATGTATTTTTAACTAAATTAACTGCGCTCTCATAATCTCCGTCATTAGAAACTATAATTGCCGTATTATATGCACCAGTAGCTGCCATGGCTACCATATCAGTAGCAAGTTGCGTATCAACATTTTTCTCTTGCAAGGAACCTTTTGGACCCCTTAGATTTCCATATTTTACATGTACCAAGGGCATTTTTTCAATTTCGGAATAATATTTTTGTGTAATTTTATATATTTTAATATGCCATTCATCTTCGCCTAATAAGTAAGAAGGTGGCTGGACGCAATAAAATCCTACATACGCCAAATTTCTATTTCCTACCAATTTTTCAGCCAATTTTAACGGATCGTAAAGACTAATCCATTTAGGGTCTGATTTTCTTAAATACTGAATAATTTTAAATACATTACTGTTATCTATAAAAACAGCGACTTTCGAAACTTGTTTTAATTTATTATCATAAACCATATAATTTTAGTATATTCTTATGTTGAACTTAAAACAAGAGACCCAAAGGGGCCTCTCGTTACTTATTACTGCCGAAGCAAATAATAAGGATCTCTTATGTTTAAATAGTATAAAAATTTAATTCGCGTGTCAAGCCCTCGACTTCGCTCGGGCTAAAGTCCTCTCCTCCACTCTTCTATTTTTTTATGATTGCCGGATAATAAAACTTTCGGGACAATTCTTTTTTTATTTTTTATCAAGGTAGATTCTGGTCTTGTATAAACCGGATAACTGCCTTTAATTTCTTCCAAGGATTCATGTTTTCCTAAAACACCGGGGATAAAACGGCTTACTGCATCAACAACAATCATCGCTGGAATTTCTCCGCCAGTCAAAATATAATCTCCTATTGAAATTTCCTCGTCAGCAATATATTTTGCAACCCTTTCATCAACTCCCTCATATCTCCCGCAAATCATAATCAATTGATTCAATTTACTAAATCGTTTCGCCATTTCTTGATTAAATTTCTTTCCTTTCGGAGAAAATAGAATAATTTTTGCTTTGCCCTTTTTTATTTTCTTGATCGCCTTTAAAATCGGTTCCACCATCATCACCATTCCCGGCCCCCCGCCATACGGCTTATCATCAACCTGCCTATGCTTATCGTCAGTATAATCCCGTAAATTATGAATTTTAATATCCACAAGCTTTTTTGCTTGCGCTCGTTTAATAATTGATTCGGAAAAATACGAATCAAATATATCCGGAAATATAGTTATTATATTAAACTTCATAAATTTATTTCAACTTTAAAATACCACAAATTTTACTAAAAAACAAGGAAAATTACAATAATTGTTATATATACACTTTTTCACGATCAAGAAAAAATGTATATAACTAAACAAACTAAAAACCGTGCCATAAATAGCACGGTTTTTGACAAGTTCTATGAACCCCGCCTTGGCAGGGCAAGTTATATCTTGAGGTCGTCGACTACGCTGTCAACATCCTTTTTCTCGCCTCGAACTGCGGGTCTTTTCCCGCCTTCTGGCTCTTCAATCTTGAGATTAACTCGGGCATTATTCTTGGCGCCAACGATTCTTAAAAGAGTTCTAATAGCTCCTGCTGTTGAACCACCGCGGCCAATTAAAGCACCCATATCTTCCGGATTGACTTTTAAGGTTAAAAGTACGCCCATTTCATCGACGATTCTTTCAATCTCAACGTCTTTTGGATTGTTAACAATGCCTTCAACTAATGATTCAAGAAATTCCTGATCTTTTGCTTTAGCCATGTTTTTCAATAGATTAAATGAATTACGGATTTACTAGTAGCCGACCTTTCTGCATTTCAGATGATAGCAGTGCTACTATCTTTTATGTATTTTATTCCTTTTTTGGTTCTATGTCAATCCCGACGCTCTCCGCATCTGGCGGAGAGGTCGGGACTCCGACCCCGCCTTCAGCGGGCGTCGGAGGTACAACATTCTTCGCCTCTTCGACTGTTTTTTTCTTGGGCTTCCATGCTTTTACCTTTGGTTTATCAATAATCTTTTCATCAACTAATAAATTATGCACGGTTGGAGAAACTTGCGCTCCTTTGGAAATCCGATACAAGATTCTTTCTTTATTAAAACTCTTCTGTTTCTGAATTTTATTATATGAGCCAAGCAGTTCCAAAAATTTTCCCTGAGGCCTCATGGTGTGTTCAACCAAAACAACCCGAAAGCTCGGGCTATTCTTTTTTCCAATTCTCTGTAATCGTATTTTTAACATGAATTTTAATATAACAGACAAAAATAATTTTGGCAATCGACTCTACTCCCATCCCTTTTCTTTTAACGCCTTTCTTGCTGCATCTTCCTGTGCTGCCTGCTTTGACGGACCATCGCCTTTAGCAATAAGGTCCCCTTTTAAATATACCCCAACTACAAAATTTCTGGCATGGTCAGGACCTTTCTGCTCAATTAATTCATAATTAGGCGTAATCCCTTCCTTGCCCTGCGCTTCTTCCTGAAAATGGCTCTTTGGATCTAAATATAATTTCTCGCTTAAAACTCTTTCTAGTTCGCAAATTAAGTTCTCACAAAGAAATTTTTCCGCCTTAGCAAATCCTCTATCCAAATAAATCGCCCCGACAACTGCTTCAAATGTATTAGCCAAAATAAATTGGCGGGCACGTCCTATGTCCTGCCCTTCGCCTTTTGAAAGCATCAAATAATCATTAAATCCCAGTTTATTAGCAACTTCAGACAGCATCTTGCTATTAACCAAAGCTGCTCGCCAAGTAGTTAAATCCCCTTCTGGATTCTTGGGATAATTCTTAAAAAGATAATTTGTAACCACTAATTCAATTACTGCATCGCCTAAAAATTCTAAACGTTCGTTCTGCTCTGATTCGCAGCCGGGATTTTCATTTAAATAAGATCTATGAATAAAAGCCTGTTGCAACAAGCTTTTATTCTTAAATTTTATTTTAAAATTCTTCTCTAATTGATTAAGATTTTCAATCGCAGCCATAAATATTATTTATTCATTTCTCTAAAAATCGTCCCCAAAACTCCATTTACAAATCTGCCAGAGCTGTCCCCGCCATAACCTTTGGCTAATTCAATTGCTTCATTAATTGCCACTTTCGGCGGAACTTGCTCTTTATCGCCGAACAATAATTCATAAATCCCGATTCTCAGCACATTCCTGTCAACAATAGTAATCTGGTTCAAAGGCCATTCTGGAGCTGACTTAGTAATAATATCATCAATCTGTGATTGATGCTCTAAAACCCCGTGCGCCAAATTATTTATGAATTCATTTTCTTCAATTCCTAACCCAAATTCCTGTTTGTTTCTTTCAATAACTTTATCAATATTAAGATTTTTCTCTTGCTTGTCTCGCCCACGGGCGAAGTTGAAATCCAGTTCGTATAAAGATTGCAAGACTATTGAGCGAGCAATGTGCCTTGAAGACATATTATTTTTTAGACAATTCTTCTAAACTTAATGGTTTGACCTGCCTGCCGGTAGGCATGGCTTTTGCTGTTTCTTTAACTTCTCCTTCGTGTTCTTTTAGTTCTTTTTCCTTTTTCTTCTTGGCTTTCTTCTCTAATTTCGCCAGAACATCAATTCTTTCTACACCATTATAAAATCCGCAAAAAGCGCAGATATGATGCGGCAAAATCGGCTCTCCACATTTCGGACAGCTACCTAAAGTTCTCTTCTTTAATTTAAGATGAGATCTTCGCCTATTTCTTCTGCTTTTGGTATGTCTTTGTTTTGGTACTGGCATATTGATTTCAATATATCAGAAAAAAAATTTAAATGCAAATTTATCTTGTGATATAATAAGTTCATGGCGGAACAAAAGTTTACACACTTACACGTTCATAGTCATTATTCGCTTTTGGACGGATTGGCAAAAATTGATGAACTAATTGAAAAAGCCAAGGCAACAGGAATGGATTCCTTGGCTCTTACTGACCACGGCACAATGTACGGCGTGGTTGAATTTTATAAAAAAGCAACTTCTGCCGGTATAAAACCGATTATCGGCGTTGAAACCTATCTCGTACCAGGAAGCCGCTTTGACAAAACCGCAGGCAAATCCGATATCAGATATCATTTAATCTTATTGGCAAAAGACAAAACCGGCTATCATAATTTAATCAAACTCGTAACCAAAGCCCATCTTGAGGGTTTTTATTATAAGCCGAGAATCGACAAAGAAATTTTGAAAGAGTATCACGAGGGACTGATTGCTCTGACCGCCTGTCCGCAAGGAGAAATTCCGTCCGCGCTTCTGGCTGACGACATTGCCAAAGCAAAAAAACTTACCTTAGAATATTCAAAACTTTTCGGCAAGGACAATTTTTATCTTGAAATAATGGACCATCCGAATGATTTAAACCAGGTCCGTCTGAATGAAAAGATTGTCAAACTAGCAAAAGAAACAAATTTGCCATTGGTTGCCACTAATGATGTTCATTATTTAAACAAAGAAGATGCTGATGTGCACGATGTTCTGCTTTGCGTCCAGACCAACCGCACTGTTGGTGAAAAAAACAGAATGACTATGAAAGGCGAAGATTATTCCCTGAAACCGCCCGATGAAATGATTAGCGCATTTCGCAATATTCCGGAAGCGATTGAAAGCACCCAGAAAATCGCTGATATGTGCAACCTTAAACTGGAGCTTGATAAAATCGAGCTTCCCCACTTTCCTCTTCCTGAAGACGAAACAGCGAATTCTTATCTGAAAAAATTATGCGAAAAAGGATTGCGCAAAAGAGACTTTGGAGAAAATCTCAACCAGGCAAAAAAACAACTGAAATTTGAATTGGGGGTTATTGAAAAAACCGGCTTCGCTTCGTACTTCCTGATTGTCCAGGACGTAGTTAATTGGGCAAAAAATAACAACATTGTCGTCGGGCCAGGAAGAGGTTCAGCAGCAGGTTCGATTGTCTCTTATCTTTTAAATATCACTAATGTCGACCCGCTGAAATACAAACTTCTTTTTGAAAGATTTCTTAATCCGGAAAGAATAAGTATGCCTGATATTGATTTAGATTTTGCCGATATTAGACGAAATGAAATTGTTAATTACGTTGCAAAAAAATACGGAGCTGACCACGTTGCCCAAATTATTACTTTTGGAACAATGGCCAGCCGCGCTGCAATCAGAGACACTGGCAGAGCTCTCGGCTATACCTATGCTTTCTGCGACCAAATTGCTAAAATGATTCCTTTCGGCTTTGGATTAAAAGAAGCCCTAGAAAAGGTTCCCGAACTTTCCCAATCCTACGACACTGATGACCAGGTAAAAATATTGATTGATATTGCTACGAAATTAGAAGGCGTTGCCCGCCATGCTTCAACCCATGCCTGCGGAATTGTAATCACTAAAAATCCGATTGATTTTTATGCTCCGCGCCAATTTGCACCGCAGGACGAGAATTCTATTGTCACTCAATATGAAATGCACAGCATTGAAGCGCTTGGACTCTTAAAAATGGATTTTCTCGGCTTAAAAAATCTAACCACTATTGAAACAGCTTTAAATCTCATTGAAAAACTCCGGGGAATTAAAATTAATATTGATGATATACCATTAGACGACAAAAAAACCTTTGAACTTTTCAAAAGAGTAAATACAGTCGGGGTATTCCAATTGGAATCTTCCGGCATGAGAAAATATTTGCAGAAATTAAAACCAAATGACTTAGAAGACATTATTGTCATGATTTCTTTATACCGGCCCGGACCCATGGATTTGATTCCCGATTATATTGCCCGGAAACACGGAGAAAAAGAAATTAAATATGTCCATCCGAAACTCGAGCCAATCCTGAAAAATACTTACGGCATTACTGTTTACCAGGAACAACTGATGCAAATTGCAAAAGATTTAGCGGGATTTACCATGTCCGAAGCAGATGTTTTGAGAAAAGCAGTCGGCAAAAAAATTAGAAAACTACTTGAACAGCAGGCCGATAAAATGATTGACGGCATGGTGAAAAACGGAATTGATAAAGAAATCGCACAGAAAATATGGGATTCTATCGAGCCATTTGCCCAATATGGATTTAATCGTTCTCATGCAACCTGTTATGCTCTAATTGCTTACCAGACAGCTTATTTAAAAGCGAATTATCCAGAGGAATTTATCACTGCTTTAATGCAGGCAGACCAAAAAGACCTGGATAGGATTAATATTTTAGTTGATGAGGCGAAAAAAATGGGCATCCAGGTTTTAGCTCCGGATATCAATGAAAGTTTTGATAATTTTACGCTCGTCCCTGCCTCGCCGGCAGGCGGGCCTCCATCAATTCGCTTCGGATTAGCAGCAATAAAAAACGTAGGTCATAATGTTGTGGCAGCAATTGTTGAAGAAAGAAAGCAAAATGGAAATTTTCAAACCATGGCTGGTTTCCTCACTCGCCTTACTCCTCAAGCGGGGAAATCAGCAATTATCAATAAAAAATCTCTGGAAAACTTAATCCGCGCAGGAGCATTCGATGCTCTTGCCCAAAGAAAAGAATTATTAGAACATTTAGAGGAACTCTTGGAATTCTCTAAAGAATCGCAAAAAACAAAAGATAACGGCCAAGCCAGCTTATTCGGCGAAGAACTAATAACAAATAAAAACCAATTATTATTCACTAACGGAAACGGCAATGGAAAAAGAAAATTGTTAAGCGAGGAAATCCAATGGGAAAAAGATTTACTGGGAATGTATATCTCTGACCATCCGCTTAAAAACCACGAAGGCTTCTTGAAAGGCAAAATAATCCAGATTAGGGACTTGCTCAAAGAGAAAAAAGATAGTAAAGTTAAAATTGCAGGGGTAATTATCAAGATTACCAAATTTATTACCAAATCCGGCAAGCCGATGCTGTTTGTAAAAGCGGAGGACTTGACCAGCGCGATAGAAATCTTGGTCTTTGCCACAATTTTGGAAAAAAATCCGACCATTTGGCAGGAAGGAAAAGTCATCTTGGTCGAGGGCCGCCTGACTGATAAAGACGACCAACTAAAAATCCTCTGTGATAATGCAGAAGAAATTATATGAAAATTGATACAATACGACATTCAATAAGCCACATTATGGCATATGCAGTTCAGGAATTATTTCCTGGAACTAAATTTGCTATTGGCCCGACAATTGAGAACGGATTTTACTACGACTTCCATTTGCCCGCCGAAGCTCGCGGAGCGAAGGCGAGGGCGACCTTAGTTCCAGAAGATCTACCGAAGATTGAAAAAAGAATGCGCGAGCTAATCAAACAAAATATTGAATTCAAAAGAAAATTAGTCCCCAAGTCACAAGCTATAAAATTATTCAAAAACCAGCCATATAAATTGGAGCTTATAAAAGACCTCGACAGCAAAAACGCAACTATTTATATTAGCGGAGATTTTACTGATTTATGCAAAGGCCCGCACGTAAAATCCACAAAGGAAATTAATCCTGATGCATTTAAGCTGACAAAAATCGCTGGCGCTTATTGGCGCGGAGATGAAAAAAATCCCATGCTGCAAAGAATTTACGGAATTGCTTTTAATACTAAAGGAGAGTTGGATGCTTATCTGAAACAAATCAAAGAAGCGGAAAAGCGCGACCATCGTTTAATCGGCCAAAAACTGGATTTATTCAGCATTGACGAAGAAGTCGGACCGGGACTAATCCTCTGGCATCCTAAGGGAACGGCTTTAAAGGGAGTAATTGAAAATTACTGGGTTAATGAACATCTAAAAAACGGCTATGAAATAATCGACACTCCCCATATCGGCCGGATAAAACTCTGGCAAACATCAGGCCATACTGATTTTTACAAAGAAAATATGTTCGGCCCAATGCAAGTTGAAGGCGATAAATACTTAATCAAGCCGATGAACTGCCCGTTCCACATGAAAATCTATAAGACCAAAAGCCGAAGCTACAGAGATTTGCCCGTACGCTGGGCAGAACTCGGTACGGTTTATAGGTTTGAACGTTCCGGAGTTCTGCATGGCTTGACCCGAGTCAGAGGATTTACCCAGGATGATGCGCACATAATCTGCACCCCGGACCAATTGGCTGATGAAATGATGGCTGCTGTAAAATTCGGCATCAAACTTCTAAAAGAATTTGGATTTAAAGAATATAATATTTATCTGGCTACTCGGCCGGAAAAATATGTAGGAACTCCGAAGAATTGGGAAAAAGCAACCAATACTCTAAAAAATGTCTTAAATAAATTGAATCTAAAATACCAAGTTGATAAAGGCGGAGGGGTTTTTTACGGGCCGAAAATTGATATCAAAATCAAAGATTCATTAGGAAGGGAATGGCAATGCACTACTGTCCAGTTTGACTTTAATCTGCCGGAAAAATTTGATTTGACTTATATTGACGACAAAGGCAAAAAACAAAGGCCATATATGGTTCATCGAGCCCTGCTTGGTTCAATAGAAAGATTCATCGGGGTTTTGCTTGAAAATTATGCTGGTGCTTTGCCATTCTGGCTCTCCCCTATCCAGGTTTATGTTATTCCTATTGGAGACCGCCACGCGAAATATGCCGAGCAAATCAAAGAAAAACTTATGACTCATGGTTTAAGAATTAAAGTAAAGAATGAAAACGAAACTGTTTCTAAAAAAATCCGCGAGGGAGAAATACAAAAAATCCCTTATATGCTTGTAGTTGGAGATGAAGAAATAAAAAATAAATCTGTTCGCGTAAGAACCAGAGAAAAAGGAGATATCGGAATGATGAAAATTGAAGGATTTATCAAGAAAATAAAATGAGGTATTACATCAAAACATTCGGCTGCCAAATGAATGAAAGCGATTCCGAGAGAATCGCTTCATTTTTAGAACAACGAAATTATAGGAATACGGATAAAATGGAAAATGCTGACCTGATAGTAGTTGTCGCCTGCTCTATACGACAAAGCGCGATTGATAGAATCTTCGGCCTAAAGAAAAAATTTGCAAAAATCAAGGCAAAGAAAATTTTAACTGGCTGCGTTTTAAAGGCAGATAAACCTAAATTTAAATCTTTCTTTAACGAGATTTTATCAATCAATGAATTTCTCGGGAAAAAATATCTGGAGATGAAACCAAAATACTCCTGCCTCGCTGGCAGGCAGGCCTGCCTGCCAGCGAGGCAGACAAATCAAAAATCAGCATTTGTACCCATAATGACCGGCTGCAACAATTTCTGCTCTTACTGCGCAGTCCCCTACACCCGCGGCAGAGAGGTTTCAAGATCAACAAAAAATATAATTTTTGAAATAAAAAATCTCATTAAAAATAGATATAAAGAGATTATTTTACTCGGACAAAACGTTAATTCATATAAAGATCAGCCCACGGCTGACCACCCGCAGGGTGGCAAAACTACTTTTCCAATATTGCTTAAACTTATTTCCGGAATCCCGGGTGATTTTACAGTAAAATTTCTTACTTCCCATCCTAAAGATTTCTCCGCAGAATTGATTGATGTAATCACTGAATCGCCAAAAATCAGCAAAGAAATCCATTTACCGGTTCAAAGTGGAGACAATGAAATTCTGAAAAAGATGAATCGCGGATACACAACAGAAAAATATCTTAATTTAATTAGAAAAATCCGTGCAAAAATCCCTCAAGCAAAAATTACCACAGATGTAATTGTGGGTTTTCCCGGCGAAACAAAAAAACAATTTGAGAATACAGTCGGATTATTCAAAAAAGTCGGATTTGACATGGCTTATATTAATAAATATTCAACCAGGCCCGGAACGTTGGCCAGCAGATTTAAAGACGATGTCCTATGGAAAGAAAAGGTAAGGAGGTGGAGAGTTTTAAATAAATTAACCAAAACAAAACCTAAACTGATTGTCATTATTGGACCAACTGCTTCGGGAAAATCCACTTTTGCCATCAAACTGGCTAAAAAAATAAATGGTGAAATTATTTCAGCTGATTCAAGGCAAGTTTATAAAGGAATGGATATTGGCACAGGCAAGACCACGAAGAAAGAAATGCAAGACATCCCTCACCATATAATAGATATTGCTAATCCCCAAAAACAGATTAGTGTCACAGAGTACAAAAAATTGGCATTACAAGCAATAGATAAAATTTATAAACAAGGAAAAACACCGATTATTTGCGGCGGCACTGGATTTTATATTCAGGCAATGGTTAATGAAATAGTAATTCCAGAAGTTAAACCTGATTGGAAATTAAGAAAAGAATTAGAAAAGAAAACCGAGAAAGAATTATTTAAACAATTAAAAAAACTCGACCCGAATCGAGCAAAAAATATTGATGCTAAAAACAAACGCAGATTAATCAGGGCGTTGGAGATTATCATTAAAACCAATAAACCAATACCTCAATTAAAAAGCAGTCCCCGATTCAGTGTCCAGTATATTAAAATTGAAAAATCTTCAGCAGAGCTGAAAAAATTAATAGATAAAAGGGTTGATAAAATGATTAAAATGGGGCTGGAAAAAGAAGTGAATAAATTAGTCAAAAAATATGGCTGGACAACAGTATTGAAAAATACTATTGGCTACGCAGAATGGAAAAACTCCGAGAACAGAAAACAAATCATCGAGACGATTAAACTCCATACTCTTCAATATGCCAAGCGCCAGCTTACCTGGTTTAAAAAATTCGCCTGAATAAAATTTTAGCCCTTGCTTCCGAATTCCTCTTTGGCGATTTTCCTGGCCCTATCCATGGCCATTTCTTCAATTTTTTGCGGAGAATAAGCTTCTTTCATCAACTCTTCTCTGGCTTGAACCATTATCTCGTTCTGTATTTCCTGAGACAAAACATCAAGGGCGTGAACTTTTTCACCCTTTTCCTTTTTTTCTGCACGCACCACCCTCATATCCTCTCCCTGTTCTATAACGATATCCGATCCTTTCTGAAAATCAGTTGTTATTTGTGCTTCTTCGTTGATTCTCGCCAATTCATGCTCTTTGGCTATTCTTGCCTTATCTTCGGGAGTTAATGGAGGTTTTCTTTTAAAATCTCTATCCATGGTTTCAAACATAAAATTTTATTAATAATTATCCTCTTATTATATATTATAAAAATCATTTTGTCAATATATCCCGCAATATCTTGGCAACTATCTCGGGATTGGCTTTGCCTTTGGTCTCGCGCATTGCCTGACCAACTAAAAACTGCAATACGGTTTCCTTTCCTTGCTTGTAATCCTCAACTGGCTGGGGATTGTTTTTTATTATTTTCTCCGCAATCTTATCCAAGTCCCCTTCTTTGCTTAATTGCTTCAGGTTTTTAGATTCAATAATTTGCGAAGGGTCTGCGCCAGTTCTAAACATTTCTTTTAAAACTTCCTGCGTCCCGCTTGAGGAAACCTCGCCGATAAAAGTCAAATAAATCAATTCTGCAAAATTTTCCGCAGTTATTTTAATCTCCCGACTTGTAGAAACAAATTTTGGAAACTCAGTAATAATATAATTGGAGCTTAAAATTATCAATCTATTGATATCGGTTTTAATCTTGCCCGACTTTAGCCAAGCATTAAGCTCGCTTACTGCGTGCTCGAAAAAATCAGCCAAATATTTAAAATTCACCAATACTTCTGCGCTTTTTTCTGGTAATTTATACTCTCTTTTAAATCTTTTCCTTCTTGCTTGCGGCAACTCAGGAATTTCTGCCTGCAATTTCTTAATCAATTCAGCTTTAATGTCTAGTGGCGGCAAATCCGGCTCTGGGAAATAACGATAATCATCAGATGTTTCCTTTATTCTCTGGGAGAATGTTTCCTGCTTCGCGTCATTCCATCCTCTTGTTTCATGTTCTACCTTACCTTGCCTACCGGCAGGCAGGTCGTCTTTTTCCAAAATCCTTTGCTGCCTGATAATCTCGTATTCAATTGCTTTTTCAACGCTCTTGAATGAATTAAGGTTTTTCACTTCAACTTTTGTGCCCATATTTAAACTTATATTTGCTTCCACGCGCATCTGTCCCTTTTCCATATCAGCATCGGAAATTCCCAGATATCTTAAAATTAATTGCAATTCTTGGGCAAAATTCTTTGTCTGTTCAGCAGAATGGATGTCCGGCTCTGTAACTAGTTCCATTAAAGGCATGCCAGCGCGATTATAATCAACTAAAGAATATCCCTGCCTACCGGCAGGTAGATCGCCTTTGTCATGCATTAATCTTCCAGTATCTTCTTCCAAATGTATTCTCCTGATTTTAATATTATTCAATTCTCCCTTAAAACATAAAGGAGCTTCAAATTGCGTAATCTGATAACCTTTTGGCAAATCAGGGTAAAAATAATTCTTTCTTTCAAACCAAGTTTTCTCTGCAATTTTGCAGTTTAAAGCCAATCCTGCTTTTATTACACTGTAAATTGCTTCTTCGTTAATAACAGGCAAACTCCCTGGCTGAGCAGTACAAATCGGACAAATATTTTTATTTGCTTCTTTTTCCAGAGGGTCGTTCAAACAAGAACAAAACATTTTTGTCTTTGTTTTTAATTCAACGTGAATCTCCAGCCCAATTGTAGGTTCATACTTATTCATAGTTCAATTATATTTTATATCAAAACAATAAAAAAATGAAGCTCTGTTGGTTATCTAACCAATAGAGCTTCTTAAAATTCAGTCCTCCTTTCTGGCTAATTCAATGAAATCTTCAAAAAGAGAAGGAACTTCCTTGATGACGATTTCAAACATTAACTTGGCCATTCTGCGGATTTCCCATTCCGCATCTTTGGCAAGGCGCAGATTGAAGAAATATCGCAGAGAACAGACATTGCAGTAGAAATAGCATGGCGTATTCCAGAAAACTGGCATAATTTTTCTGCTGTCTTGCTTGGTCGCGCCGAGTCTCCGTTTTTCTTCGTAATCTTCAATTGCTTTCTTCGCTTTTTCTTCGTCGATTGCCAGGAGTTTCCGTACTTTTTGTTCATCATTGACGTAGTCGTAAGTACAGTAGATGAAATTGTTCTCGCTAGCCGGGACAAATCTTGTACTCCGGTACGTCCATCCCACGCCGATGCGATGTCTTACCCATTGGTTCTGAAGGCTTTTCGTAATGCCGGAAACAAGAAACGTGAAACAAACGGATTCCAAAGGCGTATGATGCCTCTTTTTGATCAAATCCCGATTCAACCGCAGATCATCATCCTGGGTTCCTTTGGATTCATGACTTACCCGAGCAGTAAAACCAGGCAGGGTTTCGGTAATGCACAAATCAACAAACCTTCCAACCGGCTTAGAGATAGCCACCAACTCGACTAACGGTTCTACACTCCTGAATAAACCCTTTCTTAAATACTTCCATCTGTCAATCATTTTTTCCTCCTCTCTGAAATTTTTCCAATTTGATTTTCTTTTCTTGAAAAAGTTTACTGACTTGCGGCCATTCCTCCTCATATTTGATTTTGTAAACGAATCTCTTAATTCCAAGATTCACAAGGTGTTTGGCACAATCGTAACAAGGAGACAAAGTACAATAAACAGTTGAACCTTCAAGACCCACTCCATTTCTGGCAGCATTCACAATGCCATTCATCTCAGCATGAGCTCCCCTACATTTTTTTGAACCAGAAGGCATTATCACATCATTAACCTTTTTAGCGCAGCCAATTTCACTACAATGATTATCTCCCCCTCTGGTAGGACCATTAAATCCTACTTGTAAAAATTGTTTCTCCTTGGCAAAAACTGCGCCAACCTGATAGAGAATACATGCCGATCTATCGGCAATATTCTCAGCCATCGCCATAAAAGTTTCATCCCAGCTCGGTCTTTTTTTCATATTTCCTCCTCTGTTGAATTTTAAAGAGCGATCCTCCTTAATTATTGTATTTAAAGCATAATCCTATAATAAAAACCCGTCAATGACGAGTTGATAATAGAAAATCAAAGGGATTATTTTTTTTCTAAATAATCTGTGACTGCTAAAACTGCTTTTGCGCCTTCGCCGCAGGCAATTACAATCTGCTCGTATTTAATATCAGTAATATCTCCTGCTGCGAACAATCCCGGTGTTTTTGTATAATTATTTTTATCAATTACAATCTCCCCTATTTTATTCAACTCCACTAATTTTTCAGCAAACCCAACCTTTGCTTCCATGCCAACAGAAATAAATACTCCTTGTACTTTTATTTCATTATCCTTACTTGTTTTTCTATCCTCATAAACCAAGCTATCTACAAATTTTGTTCCTTTAATCTCTTTTATTGCTACATTTGTAATAAATTCTACTTTTCCTGTATTGGCTAATTTTTCCTTGGTAGTCGGGTCTCCTTTCATTTCTTCAAAAAATTCCAAGATATAAACTTTTTTGGCATATTTTACCAAATCCAACGCTGTGCTAAAGCTGGAATTTCCTCCGCCAACAACTGCCACATCCTTATTTTTAAACATCGGCGCATCGCAGGTTGCGCAAATACTCACCCCCTTTCCTTTAAATTCTTCTTCGCCTGAAACATTTAACATTCGCGGAATCTTGCCAGTAGCAATAATGACTGTTCTCGCTTCATATTCCAGTTCATTGTCTCTTACTAAAAAATTGTCGCCCTTTTTATCCAGATTAATCACTTCTTTATCCTGTTTTATTTCAATTTCGAATTCTTTAAGATGTTCTGTCATCTGTTTAATCAACTCTGTACCTGAAATAATTTTCGTTCCGGGCCAATTTTCGATTTCATTAGCTTTAACTATCTGGCCGCCCCATTCCTTGGTAATTAAAAGAGTTTTTAATTTTTTCCTAGCAGCATAAATCCCGGCAGTTATTCCAGCCGGCCCTCCACCAATAATAATTAAATCGTATATCATAATTTTAATAATTGCTTAATGCGTTCTTGATTAAATCCTATAATAATTTCCCCATTAATATCTATGACAGGCACCCCGTATTGCCCTGACTTTTCAATCATTTCCTTCTGGGCTTCCAAATCCTGCGAAACATCAATATCTTGAAATTCTATATTGCGTTCTTTTAAATAACCCTTGAGAGCCACGCAATATGGGCAGCTCGGAGTTGAAAATACTCTTACCATAAAATTATATACTTAGTGAGTCCTTAATTTTTTGCATTATCTCATCAAGTTTTTCCTCTAATGCTTGCTTCAAATTTTCTTTTTGCTTTTCTATCGCTTTTTGAATCGCATTGTTTAGCGCATCTTTGGCTTTGTTCAAATAAGACTGATAAACACCATTCAACTTCTCGGCTAATTCCGTATTTCCCTTTAAAAGCATTTCTTTGGCTTCTATAACTCTCTTTTCCGCAAACACCTTGTATCTTTCCGCCCGGTTTTCAGCGCCAAAAGTGAAAAATATAACAATCTTCTCCCACCAGATTTTCAAAAAATAAAATTTACTGTCAGCCGATATTTTGGGCCCTGGTAGATCATTTGGAAACCCTGCCTCGACTCGCGCAACGCGAGGCTGGACAGCCAAAAGATAAATAGGAATTACTACACCTAAAATTATTAAGATTAAGATTATTTTCCCCATACATTTTTATTATATCACAAAAATAAAATACTACACATTTCCCGGATAAACATATCTTAAACCAACCCTTTTGCCGATTTCAACTGCTTGATGAATTTTTTCAACTGGCGTAGATGGGATATCCGACAATTTATATTGCGGGAAAAAGCGCGAAACGTGCCAAGGAATTTCATCTCCTAATTCTTTTTTAATAAATTCGGCAATGTTTTTTAGTTCTTTTTCTGAATCATTCTTGCCAGAAATTATCAGAGTTGTAATTTCCAAATGGACTTTCCCGCCTTGACTCGCGAAGCTCGTCGACGCGAGACGGGTCAAATTTTCTAAAACCGGCTTAAGCCGCGCTCCACAAATTTCCTGATAAAATTTTTCTGTAAATCCTTTCAAATCAATATTAATTGCATCCAAATAAGGACCAACTAAGTCCAAACATTCTTTAGTCATATATCCATTAGAAACCCAGATGTTTTTTAATCCCTTTTTATGCGCTAATTTCATGCAATCCAAAGCAAATTCCACAAAAACAGTTGGTTCGGTATAAGTATAAGAAATGCTCGGGCATTTGCCATCTAAGGCGTCTTGAACAATCTGTTCTGGGGTTTTGTCCCGACCATAGTCCTGACTTGGATCGGGACCGCGGTCTGGACCAAGCTGGGATATATCCGCATTTTGGCAATGCAAGCAGCGAAAATTACAGCCAGCCGTGGCAAAAGACAAAGAAAAAGTCCCTGGCAAAAAATGATACAGGGGCTTTTTCTCAATCGGGTCAATATGTTCGGCAATTATTTTGCCGTAGACCAAACTATATAATTTTCCGTTTTGATTTTCACGCACTCCGCAGATTCCGCGCTTTTTATCCAATATAACGCATCTGTGATTGCACGCATTGCATTGAACTTTACTGCCACCTAATTTTTTGTAAAGTAATGCTTCTTTCATATCTTGGTTATTCGCATCCGCCAGTTGAAGTTGTACCAGAATCAGTTCCTAAGCTCGTGGAACATTCTGATGGCGCAGTGCTAAATCCTGCGCAAATAGCAGATTTATACCCTTCTGCGCTTCTTGTTCCTGTAAATTCCTTGTCATTAATTATAAGCTGAGGCGAACCGCTGATGTCGTATTTCTTTCCTAATTCAACTTCATTCTCTAATAAAGAAATTTTTTCCTCTGCAAAACAGGTCTTCACATTATTAACATCAACTCCGGAATTCTTGGCAATTTTTTCCCAGCAAGCATCAACATCTTGATAATTGCAAGAAGCATTTATTTGCTTTACAAAATCCCAGAATTTTTCTTTTTGATATTTCTGCACGCATAATTCTCGAATACCTTGATTTAATTCCTGTATCCCATGCATTGAGCAATATTTGCCATTAGCTACACAGTAATCAGAGCCGCCGCCTTGGTAATTTTCGTAAATCACATAATGCAATTCAATATCCGCCTTATCCTTTAATAAATCAACGACCTCTATCATTATTTCTTCTGCCTGATTGCCATAAGGACAAAAACTCATTACAAATAAATCAGCGTTTGTTTTGTCTTGTTTTGGAATATCGCTATTGGCATCGCTACTGGCAGTTGTGTCTTCTGTAATTGCTATGCCGCTTGGAAATATTAATTTTCCATCAAGAGAAATATATGAAGTCATTTCTTGTTCTCCGACTTTAAGTTCTAATTTGTACACCCCATTTTCCTTTACCACGTCTCCGACTAATGTTGCAGTAGCCTGGCCTTCTAATACTTTATCGATATAATCTATAACTATCTCTCCGGCCTCTTTTGAAGATATCCCTTTTTGGCTGTAAAGCACCTGAGCAATACCCAAAACAATCAGAATTATAATTATTGGAATTAAAAGTTTTTTCATATTTTATTACTTGTATTTATTAATCGCATCTTTTAATGCCTCAGTGACTAACTGAGCACAATGAATTTTTAATGGAGGTAATGTTCCCAATTCATCAGAAACATCCTGAAAACCGATTTTTAATGCCTGCTCTAATGTCTTGCCTTTTGCCAGCTTACAAATCATATCTGAAGAAGCAATGGCTGAGGCGCAGCCCAATGTTTCGAATTTAATACCTTTTATTCTCCTGCTTTTTTCGTCAATTTTTAAATATAAAGTCAGTAAATCTCCGCAGCGCGGATTACCTGCTTTTCCAATCACGTCCGGATTATTAATTTTACCAAAAAACTTGGGATTAGTAAAATGCTGCATTATTTGTTTGTTATAAATAGCCATAAATTTAGCGGCCGGAAATTTTTCTTAGTTTTTCGACTACCTTTGGCAAAATTTTTATAAAATAATCAATTTCTTTAATTGTTGTATATTTCCCCATACTCACTCTCAAACTAGAATGCGCGTCTAATTCGGGCAATCCCATCGCGATTAAAACGTGCGAAGGCAACAAGGTAGTTGAAGTGCAGGCCGAGCCGGTTGAAACAGCAATCCCTTCTTGGTCCAAAGCAATAACCAGGCTTTCCCCTTCAACTCCCAAAAAACTAAAATTAACGATGTTCGGCAATCTTTCTTCTGGTCGTTTCGAGCCATTAACCTTGCTGCCTTGGACGTTTTCTAGAACACCGTCTACTAATTTATTCCTTAATATTTCCATTTTTCGAATTTCGGCTTTCGTATTTCTGATTTTTGCAATCGCCTCCCCCATACCAACAATACCGGCAACGTTTTCCGTCCCTGCCCTCAATTTCCATTCATGGCTCCCGCCAGTAATTAACGACGCAATCGGCGTACCCTCTTTAATATAGAGAATCCCGACTCCTTTTGGCCCGTAAATCTTATGGGCTGAAAGTGTTAACAAATCAACTTTCAAATCATCAACTCTGCAGTCCAGCCAATTCGCTGCCTGAACCGCGTCAACGTGGAAATAAGTCGGATGCTCTTCGTTTTTGTTAGTTTCGCCAATAATTTTTCCGATTTTCTTAATTGGCTGCACAGAACCAACCTCATTATTCGCGTACATTATTGAAACTAAATCAGTTTCAGGAGTAATCTCAGCCCTAAGGTCATCCAAATTTATCAAACCATCCGGCCCTACTGGCAGATAAGTTATCCTGATTCCTTCTTTTTCCAAATCCCTGCAGGTTTCCAGCACTGCTTTGTGCTCTATTTTTGAAATAATAATATGAATTCTCTCCCCTGCTTGTTTTTTACGTTTTAGAGCCTTTATTAAGCCCCTGATCGCAAGATTATCGCTTTCTGATGCAGAGCCCGTAAAAACAATTTCCAATGGCTTGCAGTTTAAAAACTTAGCCACTTTTTTCCTGGCTTCATCAATTGCGCTGCCTCCCTCTTGGCCAAACTTATGTATAGACGATGGATTACCGTATTTATCAGTTAAATACGGCATCATTTTTTTTAAAACTCCGGCATCTAATGATGTCGTGGCAGCATAATCAAAATAAATCCTTGACTTACTCATAATATTATATTACCAAAAGACTTAATCCTATACAAATAAAGATGATGGCGACGATCTTTTGAATAAGAACCTCTTTATTAAACTGTTCTTTCAAAACCGGAATCTTCTTCAATAATAATAAAGCCAAAATCAAAACAAAAACATACTGCAATCCCTGAAAAGCAGTTGTCAAAGTTACGCTTCCCAAAAATACTGCCAGATACAAGAATAAGCTCCCCGCAACATTTAAAGTCCTGCCTAATATAAAGAATTTTGTTGTTTTTGATTTAACCTGTTTCGTTTCTGAAAATATAAGCTCTCGGTTCTTTTTCAAAAACAATAAAGTTAGAGCTATTAACGCTACCCCAACCCTTACCCAAATCAGACCGCTGACAAAATTGGTTCCTAAAAATAAATACTTAGTGATTACCCAAAAAAGCGCAAAGAAAAAAGCTGAAACAATAGATAATCCCAAAACCCCATTTCCCATAAAATGCTTTTTCCTAAACCCTACAACTAAACATCCCAAAACCAATAATAAAAAAGCTATTATCTGTTGAAATGTTAGAAATTCTTTTATAATACAGGAGCTCAAAATCAAAACAAATACTGAACTTGCGGCGCCTACAAAAGGCACGACCCTGGAAATTTCTTCTCTGTTTACGGCTTTATAAAAAAACAGGAAAGCACTAATCTGCGCAACTCCAGCAATTAAACTCCAAAAAACTTCCGCGCCATTGGGCATTACAAATCCAAATGGAATTAAAACTAAAACAAATATGCCTAAAACCCCAACATAGAAAGAATAAACCACTTGGTGCGGCATTGACCTGGAAAGGATATATTTATCAAGTATAAAAACTAATGCGTAGAAAAACTGGGCTAAAATTACTAATAAAATCCAACTCATAAATTTATTCCATTATTCTTACAAATTCCCGCGTAAACCTTACTGCTTGGGCGCGGAATTCGTTGAAGAGTTTTATAATCAATTTCAATCAAGCCAAAATGTGGCTCAAATCCTTTATCCCACTCAAAATTATCCAATAACGACCAATGGAAATATCCGCGCACATCAACTCCTTCTCCAATTGCTTTATGAACCCATTTTAAATGCTCAATAATGAATTTTGCCCGTTTTTCATCCTTGGCATCAGCCAAGCCGTTTTCCGTAATGTAAATCGGTTTCTGGTATTTTTTCAAATCTTTTAAAACGTGATAAATCCCTTCTGGCACAATTCCCCATCCAAGATCACTAACATTCCTGTTTTTAAAAATAAAATTTAAAAAAGAAGAACTAAAATAGAAATTTAAACCAATAAAATCCTGATAATTCTTAATCTCGTTTAAAAACCAATGATTCCATTTATAATTTAAAACTAATTCTATGATACCGCGATACCAAATATTATTCTTAGCTATGCCGACTATAGCACGAGGAGAGATTTCGTGAATTTTTTTATAAGCTAATTTATGCGCTTCGACCAACTGGTTTAAAACCTTTTGGGAATTGCTGTAATTTTTCTCGAATGGCGGCCAGTCGCCGCGCAAATAACAATGCGAAACATAAACATTCGGCTCATTTAAAGTAATCCAAAACTTAACTAAATCCTTGTACTCTAATATTATTTTCTCAACAAATTTTTCAAAATCTTTTGGTGCGTCTTTATTCAACCACCCGCCTTGACTCGGCGAGGCAGGCCCGCCCTTCTCAGCAAACCAAACAGGCAGAGTCCAATGATACAAAGTCACAAACGGCTCCAGCCCTCTTTCTTTAAGCGCCAAAATTACTTTTCTGTAATGCTCAATTTCTTTTTGGTCAAATTTTCCTTTCTCGGGTTCAATACGAGCCCACTCAATTGAAAATCGGTGGGCATTATTATTTATCTCTTTTGCTAAATTAAAATCCTCTTCAAACCGATTGTAATGGTCGCAACAAATTCCAGCATCAAATTTTTCCCCGGCTACACCCTGCCTGCCGGCAAGGCAGGTCCAATCATTTTTTATCCCTCCTTCCACTTGATATGCAGATGTAGCTGTGCCCCAATAAAAATTTTCTGGGAATTTTAACATTACTGCACGATTAAAATATTGTTATAATTTTCGGTCAGCATTTTTTCCGCTTCTTTGATTTTTACATTTAATCTCATAATATTAAACATATTCAGCTCTTCTCCTTCTGACCTCTCAAGAAAGTATAAAGAATTACTGGAACCGTCAAATGCCAGTTGGCTGATATAGCTTCCGGAGTATATCTCATTATCCGTTTCCTTGTATAAATCAACCAAGTGGATTGTCTCAATTATTTCATTGTTTTTACCTGACTTTTGTTCTGTGTAAAAAAATCCTTTTTCTGTATCTAGCCAGATTTTGTCACTGATTCTATCTGTGGTTAAAACCGGTTTATAGTCTCTTTTTTCGAAATCGCCCAAATAAAGCTCAGTAATTTCCTTATCGTTTTTCTTGCTGTAGATCTCGTAAAGAAAC
The DNA here is from genome assembly GCA_018897295.1 of Patescibacteria group bacterium. Taxonomy (NCBI): domain Bacteria; species Patescibacteria group bacterium. The sequence continues at coordinate 87,862 of JAHILA010000014.1, read as the reverse complement.
ATCTTGCCGCTTGGCGAGAATTCTATATTCTGGCAATTGGTCAGATTAGTATTGCAGCCTTTTGGAATTATATATTCTACTCTCTTGGTTTTTATATTTATTCTACCCAAGCTTTTGATATTCGCATCAAAAATTCCCTGAAAATAGACATAATCTTCATTCCAGCGCTTTAACAAAAGCACATTTTCCTCAAATTTTGCTAATAGTTGCGGACTTTCACCGTCTGCTATACTTATCCATAACTCCCTCTTCGTATCGTTCTTCTCTATTTCCTCATAAGTTGAATCTTTAATTTCTTTAATCCATGCAATGCTATTGCTATCCGGAGAAAAAACCAAGCTGGTTGAATCAATCGGCTGTTCAATTTTCTTTTCTGTTCCGGTTTTTAGATTGACCAGAATCGGATCATAATAAATCCTGCTTGCTATCATGCCGTTGCCTAAATCTCCTATCTGCTCTTCCTTTGATTTTTTAAAATAAACTAATTGGCGCCTGTCCGGCGAAATAAAAGAATGGCGGGGCGGCTTGTATTTGCCTAAATCAACTTCCTGAGCAGCAACCGTAATAATCTTTTCGCCTTCGCCTTTATTATCTAATAAGAACAAATTGGCTTTATTCCCATCAAGTCGGTAATAAAAAACTCCTTCGCCCAGTTTCGGGCTAAGGATTTTCCAAAGCAGGATTCCAAGAATAATACCGATTAGAACTGCTATTAAAATAAAGAAAGTTAATCGCTTTCTCTCCATGAAAACCAGTATAACATATCTAAATTATCTTTGCAAAGAACCTCTTGCCTTTCTGAATTACGCTTCCTCGATTAACTGTGATGTCAATCGATTTTATTTCTTCGCCGTCAATTTCAATCCCGCCCTGCTCAATCAGTCTTTTTGCGTCTCCTCTGCTCGTTGCCAGTTTTGTTTCAACCAAAACATCAACAATATCCCTTCCTGCTAATTTATATTTCTGGATTTCGTCCGGTAAATCTTTTTTCTGGAAAACCGAAACAAAATATTTTTTGCCCTTTTCTGCGCCTTTTTCTCCCCAATAGATTTTTACGATTTCAAAAGCCAATTCCATCTTGATATCGCGCGGGTTAGTTATTTCCAGTAAAAGTTTTTTTCCATATTCCCTGATTTTATCCATATCAATGCGGGTACAATGCACAAAATAAGTAATAATCAAATCATCTGAAATGCTCATCACTTTTCCGAACATATCTTTTGGCTCGTCTGTAACATTAATTGTATTCCCCCAACTTGAGCTCATTTTCCTGCCATCAGTTCCCAAAATTAGATTAGTCATTAAAATGTCCTGCGCTTCCTGGCCATAATGTTCTTGCAATGTCCTGCCTGCTAATAAATTAAATCTTTGGTCTGTCCCGCCAAGTTCAACATCTGCTTTGATTGCAATACTGTCATATCCTTGCAATAAAGGATATAGTAATTCTCTTAGAGAAATGTGTTTTTCTTCTACTAATCTTTTTCTGATATTTTCTCTGGCAATAAATTCTCCTAATGAAAATTGGTTTGCTAACTTACTAATCTCGCCAAAATTAAGTTTTTTAAGCCATTTTGAATTATGTTCGATTTTGGCTTTTTTAACATTGATAATCTTTCCTGCCTGCTCAACATAATTTTTCATATTTTTCTTAACCTGTTCTCCGGAAAGCATCGGCCTTTCGGAATCTTTGTCAGAAGTATCGCCTACCATGCCCGTAAAGTCGCCTATAACAAAAATAATCTCGTGGCCAAGCTCCTGAAAGTCCTTCATTTTCAACAATGTAACTGCTCTGCCAATATGAATATTGGGGCTGGTGGGGTCAATTCCAAGTTTCACCCTTAATTTTTTGCCAGACATCAATTTCCCGCGCAAGTGTTTTAGGTCAATTACCTCGCTTACCCCGCGGGTTAATATCTCTTCTATTTTGTTTTCATCTATTTTCACACTCATACCCTGTAGTAGATTTTTGACTAATTAAAAATTAATCATTATGTATGCCTGTAGTATTTTGGTCCGACGGACGTCGGACCAGTCAAAAATTCACTACGGGGCATAACTTTATTTTAGCCCTTAATCCGGATTTATACAATCCAATCACCAAAATTTGGGATCTTGATTACTTTTTTATATTCTGGGCTGGTTAGCCTAATTGCTTCGTATCCTTTAACCCCCAAGCAAAATAGATGCCAGAAAGAAGAATAATGGCTACAAAAATAAATAAATATTGAATTGCAAAAAAATTAAGAAGTAATGTAAATAAAATCATTGTTGATATAAAAGATAATGGTCCGCTAGTGCGAAGAAAATTAATAAAATCGATATGTTGAACATCTACAACCTTAAAGAAATATGTTTCTCTCATTATCTCAATTAAAGCAGCTCCGCATCTACTTAAAAATAATATTAACGCCCAGACAATAGCACTAGTAGATTTAGTAAAAAAGAATAAAGCGCAACTAGCTATCAAGATTAAAAAACCAACAATCAATATTTCTTTTTCTCTAAAATGCTTATCAGCAACAATCCCAGCAGGTAGCTCTAAAAAAATGTAAGGCAAAAGCATAAAAGTAAACATAATTCCTATCGTGGACCAGCTAAAACCTAAATATTGGTTCAAATATATTGGCACATAGATAGTCATGACAGCAAAAAAGAGCTGCAGTAAAAAAGCAATAAAGAATATTCCTTTTAAATTTTTGTTCTTTAGAAATTTCTTAAATACATACAAAATATTATGATGCTCGTATTCACAATTATCTTTTAATTGCTTTTTCTTTATCAATAAAGTAAAAACAACAGGTATTAATAACAAACCGGCAACAATAAAAGTTAAACGATAATTATTGTTTCCGATTAAATAACCAGCTAATAAAGGAGATATTACCCATCCAAAATTAAGAACAGTAAAATAAACGCCTCTTGTTTTGCCGGTTGTACGATCTAAAGAACAACTTTCAATAAAAACATCCATATTTATCCAAATTAAAACAGTAGTAACTGTAAAAAGAATAAAGGATAAAAATAAAAGATAAGGAGAACTAGTTAAAACAAGAAATATGATTGATATAAGATTAACTATTAGAACTATTATGCTTAGATAATAATTAGTTAATTTTTTAATTAATCCCGAAAAGAATAAAATAGCGATTAAGCTTACAAGCATCGCTGCAATAAAAAATATACCTAACCATTGTAATCCTACGAATTCTTCAATAAATGAAGAACGAATATATGCAGGAAAAGCTGTTGAGACAGCTAAAAGAAAGGATATGAAGTATAAGGTTTTTAAGTTTGTTTTTTTATCCATATTTTTATTCTATCAAAAAATTGCCTAAAAGGCGATTTTTAATGCTCTCCGGTCTGCCTCGATAACGCGCTGACTCGTGCTGCCGGACTTGGATTCCAGCCTCGACTAGACGCCCGCTTCGCCATAGCTTTAGCGAGGCGAGTCGAGTCTAGGCGGGCAAACCTAGATTCACAATTTTTTGAGTTCAGGCCTGCCGGACTAGGATTCGAACCTAGATACTGGGCTTCAAAGGCCCATGTCCTACCATTAGACGATCCGGCAGGACTGAACTCAATTTTACCTATTACAAATCTCTACTGCTGCTAATTCCATATTTATTTGCGGGAAAGAAGAACTCTTCATGCGATATAAAGTTTCAAGCAGAATATCAATCATTTTTGAAATTTCTGCCAAAGAAAACTCTTCTGACTGCCTTAATGCAGTATTTAACTGTTCCGCGCTTATTTCTTCTTTTATCAGTTTTGAAAGGTCTTTATCAACCCTTAAAAGCATCAATTTTCTAGAATAGTTTATCAATGACTCGATAAACTGCACTAAATCATATCCCTGATTCACAAATTTATCAACAAAGCCCAAGGCTTCGCTGGAATTTTTCTTTGCCAATAAATCAATAAATTTTATTGCCAGATTAATATCAACAATGCCCAAAATATTTTCAATATCTTCTACGGAAATTTCCTTATCGCCGGGCTTGTCCGCCGATGAGGCGGAAAACGCAATCACCTGCCCCAACATACTTTCCGCATCCCGCATAAACCCTTCAGAATTCAAAGCAATAATCCTTAATGCTTTCTCACTGATTTTAACCCCTTCTTTTTTAGCAACCATTTCCAGTTTTTTAATTACATTCAACAAAGACAATTTTCTGAAATCAAATCTTTGGACGCGCGAAAGAATGGTTGGCAGCATTTTATGCGCTTCGGTTGTGGCAAGAATAAAGATGGCATGGGCAGGCGGTTCTTCTAATGTTTTTAATAGAGCGTTAAAAGCAGCTGGAGTTAATTGATGCGCTTCATCAATAACAAAAACTTTGTATTTGCCGCGACTCGGAGCAAATCTGATTCTTTCTCTTAATTCCCGGACTTCATCAATTCCCCTGTTTGAAGCAGCGTCAATTTCAATTAAGTCCATTGCCCTGTTTTCCATAATTTCCAAACAGGATTCGCACTTGTTGCACGGCTCAAAACTGAAATTGTCCTGGCAATTCACTGCTTTTGCCAGAAGCCGAGCCACTGTGGTCTTGCCTGTTCCGCGTGGCCCGGCAAATAAATAAGCATGGGCAACTTTATTGCCATTCAAAGCACTGGTCAGGGTTTTTATAACATGGTCCTGGCCAATCACCTCGGAAAATTTCTGAGGTCTATATTTGCGATAAATCACTAGTTCCGCCATCTTTTTTGTTAAATACGATAAATTTATAACCTACAAAATTCCACGTCATTGAGATTGCCGAAGCAATCGCTGCAGCAATAATAGCCCACTGCTCTATATTCAATCCCCCCATTGCAGGAATGAATTTAAAAATAGACGAAGCAATTCCGACATTAATTAAAAAACCAATAATCGAAACAGTTATAAATTGTATAAATTCTCTGCCTAATTTTTCTGTAGTTTTCTTTTTAAATGTCCAGAGTTTATTCCAAATATAGCTATTAATAGTGGCAATAATAAATGAGGTCGCCTTTAATAAAGTAAAAAGAATAATTGTTATAGAGAAAACTTCAAACAGGACCTTATCCGAATTAATACCGGAGCGCTTAAAGGCAAAAATAAGAAAACTTAATACTCCCCAATCAACCAAAGTATTCAATCCGCCAACCAAAATAAATTTTGCCACCTCATAAGCAACTTTAATCTTTTTGCTGATTATACTTGCCAAATAAAGAAAAATCAAACACGCAATCGGAAAAATTATCGGCAAGATTATAGTTATTAATCCGTGAATCTTATCGTACAAATCCGGATTCAAAATTCCCTTGGCCACTGCCAGAATCAACCAGGCAACAATTTCGCCCAAAAATAAAACCGCGATAATATCGTTTTTTTTCATTAATCTTAATTTTTACTAATTATTATTTTAAATTTATTTCTTCTGATAAAACATCAGCGCCAGGAGTATTGTCCGTTTTAATTTTAGATCTTTCAAAAATTTCTTTATCCACAATTGTTTTTTCGCGTCCATATTTCATACGTGAAAGTTCTTTAATTTTCATTGCAATTCGAGAATCTCCCTTTGCCGGAAGATTGCATTTAATATTGAATGGCACGCTGGTCGTATTATTTATCAAAAGCTTCAAGTAAGCATTGAAATTATCAATATTTAATAAATCTTGTGCGCTAAAAACCGGCTCAAATTGTTTTACTAAGAACTCTGCATCATTGGCTCCAACCCTAAAAACAGCCATACTACCGACATTTCCAAATACTGCATCTTTAATTTTATCTTCTAATTGCCCAATGAATTGATGAGCTATAATTAAATTTAATTTATATTTTCTTGCTTCAGCTAAAATTGTTGAAATACTGTCTGTTGTAAAATTCTGAAATTCATCAATATAAAGATAAAAATCAGGCCTTTGATCTTCTGGGGTATCTACTCTGGAAAAAGCTCCCATTAAAAACTTCCCAACAATAATCAAACCTAATAGATAACTATTTAAATCTCCCATCTTGCCTTTTGATAGGTTGGCTAAGAAAATTTTCTTTTCGTCCATTATTTTTCTGAAATCAAAAGAGCTTTTCTGCTGGCACAAAATAGGGCGCATAATATCATTTGCTAAAAATATATTTGTTTTGGAAGTGATATAAGGAACAATGTTTGCCAACGAGGCCTCTCCTCCTGCCTTTTCAGCTTCCTTTTCCCAAAAATCTTTAACTACAATATTGTTTGTTTTTGAAAGCTTGTATTTTCTGAATTCTGCATCAGCCAAAACCTTGGGAACCTCTAAAAGCGTTGCTCCTGATTCTGGGTCATCCATAACCAATAATAACGCGCCTCTCATATATTGCTGAAACACAGGACCCATTCCTTCTGGCGCTTCAGGAAATATTTTCTTGAAAATATTTATCATTTCATTAGCAAGAAAAGTTTTTTGTTCTGGAAATTTCGGGTCATATTCAAGCATATTTAAACCCATTGGCCTTTCAATGTCTCCTGGATTAAAATAAATAACATCTTCTGCTCTTTCTGGCGGAATCATTCCCAAAATATCATCAACATCTGAACCATGCGGATCAATAAAACAAACTCCTTTGCCATTAATAATATCCTGCTTAATCATATTAATCATTAATTTTGTCTTGCCTGTTCCAGTTTGCCCAATAACGTAAAAATGCCTACGCCTGTCATTTTCAGCCATTCTGATTTCAGTTTCCTCGCCCCTAAAAATATTCTTGCCGAGCAATACGCCTTCTTTGGGAATATTTATCGGCGGAACTGATTCCTTGGCTTTCAGCCATTTCATTTTGGGAGAACTAAGCGAAGTTAATGGAAAATGGAAAATACTTGCGACCTCCTCACTATTTAAAATCATTTTTTGTTTTTTACTAAATACTCTGAATGAGAAGTAGAAGCAAAGTTTTTTCAGCCCATTTTTTTTCATCTTTCCCAATCTCAAAGAATTAAGATTAGGCGCGCCGAATTGATAAAAAGAACCTTCCATATGGGATAAAAGCTCTTCTGACCTTTCCTGTGTTTTTCCTGAAAATAAAAGCCGGATATTCACCTCAAATCCGGTTTTTGATATTTTGGATTGCAAAGATTTTATTGTTTCCTGGGCATCAGGAGTAACTTGCGGTTGAACTTGCTGTGGTTCGTCTTTTTTGGGCTTTTTTATTTCTTTACCTTTTATGGCGTCATTAAAACTTTGGCCCCGATTCATTTTTCTGATTATAGACAATCCGAATTTATCCCAGTTTTTCAGAGATGGCTTTAAAACAATCTGTAATGCCCCGCCCTCGCCGGTTTCTTCTATCTTGCTCAATGCAGTAGAAATGTTTTCCAATGGGTCAATTTCTAAATCTTTATAAGTTTTAATCGGCAAAATACTGTTTTTCTCCAGCTTTAAAAATCCGCCGGCGCAAGCCCCTTGGGGATTGAAAATATTGTAATCTTCAACCTTTTGTACAATGGCTTTTGGATAAAATCCGTAAACTTGTTTTTCCAGAAATGTTTCGTATTTCCTGGGAGCCGCGAGATAAAAAGAAATTTCTGTGCCAGAAAATGGAACAGCCATCTCCAAAACAATATACGGCTGGCCATAGGAAAACTGAATTTTTGAGCCCCTTTCCCTCAAAGAGCCCAAATTTGATAAAAATTGCTCCATTACAGCAATCCTGTTTTTCTTTTCTTCAGATGACAAGTCCTCTTTTGTCTCTCTGGGTATCTTGATTAAAAACAAACTCATATTCAAAGCCCTGACAATTAATCCCCTGCCCCTCGATCTTTCAACTAACAAAATAAACGCCAATCCGCCGATTAGAAGTACAATCAATCCGCTGACAATATAAATAAATTGCATTGTCTCCATATTATATCGCTTTCAATTTTCCTTGTTCGACTAATTTTTTATAAAACTCATCTACCAAGGCATCGTGGAATTCATCCAAAAGATAAGGATTGTCAAGATTTTTGGCAACTTCCACTGCTTCGACAATTCCTTTTTCAAAAGCCATTTCAATCAGAAGCTGAATCTGTCTGTCTTTTGGCTGGTCTTTTAATTTCTGCGCTGTCTGCGCAGCAACTTGCTGCTGGCTAATTACTGGCTGGGCTGTAGTTATTCTCTCGGAAATAGCTTCTTTTAAAATTTCTTTTTGTTTTTCCGGACTCAACTCTCCTTCTTTGTTTTCTGGCTGCTGCAAAGCCTCGGCTTTTTTTGCCTCAAAATTTTTATATATCTCTTCCATATCTACTATTGTACCACATTAGATGATATAATTAAACTATATGAAAAAATTAGCGCCAATTTTATCTATAGTTTTGGTTTTATTAATGCTGGTCCTGGCAACTATCAGCCAAAAACAGGAATCAGCGATTATGGACGAAGTTGCCCACACTCCTGCGGGCTATTCTTATTTAACCCAAAAAGATATGCGTTTGAATCCGGAACACCCGCCTTTATTGAAGGATTTATCAGCCATTCCCGCGCTTTTTATGAATGATATCAACTTTCCGAAAGATTTAAAATCCTGGACAAGCGAAGTAAACAGTCAGTGGGATTTCGGGTTTAAATTTCTATACGAATCTAATAACAACGCTGATAAAATTATTTTCTGGTCCAGAATTCCAATGCTTCTACTACTGATTCTTTTGGGTTTTTTCATTTATCGTTGGACAAAAGAATTGTACGGAAAACTTTCTGCTTTGCTTGCGGTTTTCCTTTTTTCTTTTTCTCCAACATTCCTAGCGCACGGTCGTTATGTTACTACTGATGTCGGCGCTGCTTTCGCATTTTTCTTTGCCTCTTATTTCTTCATAAAATATTTGAAGAACCAAAACGGGAAAAATCTGTTTTGGGCAGGAATAGCTTTTGGCATTGCCCAGCTTATAAAATTCTCTTTGATTTTGCTTGTCCCCTATTTTGGAATCTTGATTCTGATTTGGGTCTATATCAAATGGCGGGAAAATAGACAATTCTGGAAAACATTTTTTCATTATATTTTTAGATTCGCCCTGATTATGATTATCGGCTATATTCTTGTTTATCCTGTTTATCTGTTCCATACTTATAATTACCCGCAAGAAAAACAAATTTCCGACACAACTTTTATTGCTTCGCAATTTCCAGTAAAACCAATCGGCGACCTGACAATTTGGATGTCTAAACAGCCGATTTTGAGGCCGTATGCCCAGTATGCCCTAGGATTGTTCATGGTTTTCCAAAGAGCAACTGGCGGAAATACTACTTATTTCCTGGGAGATGTAACCAATAAGGGTTGGAAGAGTTATTTCCCTATTGTATATGCCATAAAGGAACCATTAGTGCTACACATATTAACCATTATTGCTCTTTTGTTCCTGGCTTGGCAAACTAAGTTCCGTAAAACCCGCCTGCCAGCGAGGCAAGTTGAAAATTTTCTGAAAAACCATTTTACAGAAATTGCAATGCTGATTTTTCTAGCCATATATTGGGGCGCAAGTATTACCAGCAATTTAAATATCGGCATACGTCATATTCTCCCTACATTTCCATTTGTTTATATTCTTGTTTCTGGCCAGATAAAAAAATTATTCAATCAAATCCATAATAAAAAAAGAGTTTTTATTACTTGTTGCCTGCTACTCGGAACTTTATTGGCATGGTATGCGTTTTCATCCTTATCAATCTATCCTTATTACCTCACTTATTTTAACGAATTAATTGGCGGCGCTAAAAACGGTTATATATATGTAACCGACTCCAATCTCGACTGGGGCCAGGATTTAAAACGTCTGGCAGAATGGGTTGAGAAAAATAACATCCAGAAAATTAAAATCGATTATTTCGGCGGGGCAAATGCGAAATATTATTTAGGAGACAAAGCTGAAGAATGGCATGCGGATTATGATCCGCAAAAAGCAAAAAACAGCTGGTTAGCTGTTTCCGCAACTTTTCTGCAGCAGAATCGCGCCATAGCGACAAAAGGATTTGAAATAAGAACTGACTACTATGTCTGGCTCAATAAGTACGAACCAGTAACAATTATCGGCAATTCAATTTTTGTATATTATATTCCGTAATTACTTATAGTAAATTCTGTTTTCAATTCTCAAATCAATATACTGCAGACTCATCCTATTCTCGATTTTCTCATCTAAAGCCACTTTTAAAGCCAAAAGCTGGCTTTTTATGTCTCTTTTTAAGCTAAATAATATATACCAACTCTCATTGGTCACAACCCTCAATATTTCTATTGGAAATGATTCTATATCAAAACTCGCAGCCCTTAAACTCATCTTAGAGAATAATTCGTCTTTCGCATGCAATAAAATATCCAGAAAACTCTTATCTAAAATCTTGTCCCATAATCTATAATCCTTCTCGGAATAATCTTTTATCAGTAAAATTAAACTGCCGCTTGTGAGCAACGCATCCTTAAAAATAATTCCATCTTTGTTAAAATAAAAACAATTACCAGTATTCTCTTTACAAATAATACCTATTTCCTGCTCGTCTCTTATTTCTGGCTTCTTTTTAAATAAATTCTCTCCGATAGATGAGAAAAATAAAATATAAGCCAATCCAGCTAATATAAAAAGAGAGATAATCCAGATTATCGCTCTTTTATTTGTTCTTTTTTTCTTTCTTATTTTGTAGTGATACATTTTATTCCGGTATATTTTCTTAAAGCTTTTGGGATTTTAATGCTTCCGTCTTTTTGCTGATAATTTTCAATAATCGCAATTAATGTTCTACCGATTGCAAAAGCCGTGCCATTTAAGGTGTGAGCAAATTCCAATCCGTTTTTTGTTTTATATTTAATGTTTAATCTTCGCGCCTGAAAATCAGTGCAATTTGAGGTGGAATGCGTTTCTCTGTATTTATTCTGGCCAGGCATCCATGCCTCGATGTCATATTTAGCTACAGCTGGATGGCCTAAATCTCCTGTGCACATTTGCACAACACGGTAAGGTATTTTTAAAAGGTTCATCAGTTTTTCCTCCAAAGACAACAGAAATTTGTGTTCTTTTATTGAATCCTCTGACTTGCAAAAACTAAACATTTCAACCTTATCAAATTGATGAACTCTTAAAATCCCTTTTGTATCCTTGCCATAAGAACCTGCTTCTCTTCTAAAACAGGTTGAAAAACCAACATATCTTTTTGGCAATTCATTTTCATTAAAAACTTCGTCCGCGTGCATTGCGCCCAATGATTGTTCTGATGTGCCTACAAGATATAGATTGTCGCTATTGATATAATATGCTTCCTCACTATTCGTTTGCTCTATATAACCCATACCTTTGGCCATTTCCGGCTTTATCATTACTGGCGGGATAACTGGAATAAATCCTTCCCTTTTAAGAACTTTTAAGGCCAAACCAACTAATCCGAATTCCAAGAGTGCTGCCCCGCCCTTCAGATAACCAAAGCGCGAACCCGAAACTTTGGCTGCTCGTTTTACATCAATAATATCCAATTTCTCTGCGATTTCTAAATAATCTTTAGGTTGAAAACCAAATTTTGGCTTTTTACCTACTTCTCCAATAATTTTATTTTCCGATTCATCTTTTCCAATTGGCACATCATCTAATGACAGATTCGGGATTTGTGAAAATAATATATTGAAATTTAGCTCTACTTTTTTCAATTCTGGTTCCAGCTCCTTGATTTTATTTTTTAGTTCTTTCGCCTCTCCTATTTGATCTTTACCCATTTTTCTCTGCTCAGCTGTCAGTTTTTCAATTTCCTGAATTAATTCCCTTTTCTTTTTGTCTAATTCCAGAACTTTATCAATATCAATTTTAGCGCCTTTGTTTACGCAGGCCTTTCTCACTTTTTCCGGATTTTCTCGTAATAATTTAACATCAATCATAATTTTATTTATTGTTCATTTTTCGGCTTCATTGTCGGGAATAAAATTATTTCCCGCACTGTTTTTGAATTAGTTAATAAGACTGCCAAGCGGTCTATGCCAATGCCAATTCCTGCGGCTGGCGGCATACCGTATTCCAATGCTTCAATAAAATCCTTATCATACTGGTGCGCTTCCAAACTGCCTTCTCTTCTCTCTATTTCCTGCGCTTTAAATCTCTCTGTTTGGTCAAATGGGTCATTTAATTCGGAAAATCCATTGGCAATTTCCAATCCATTAACAATTAATTGGAAGCGCGCGGCTTTTTTAAAGTCCAGTTTTTTCGCCAAAGGCGAAATTTCTATGGGATGATTAATGATAAAACACGGTTCTTTAATTTTTGCAAAAACCTCTTTTTCATCCTTATTTCCGACAGCTTTGCTGTATTCCACTTTTTTAAACCTTTTTCCGAAAATCTTCTTATCTAATGAACCCAATAATTTTTCCGTAAAATCCATCATTTTATTGTAATCCCAATAAGCTGCATAAAATTCCAACATAGTGAATTCCGGATTATGCTCCCTGTCCATGCCTTCATTTCTGAAATTTCTGCCCAACTCATAAACCTTTTCAAATCCGCCGACTAATAATCTTTTTAAATATAATTCCGGCGCAATCCTTAAATACAAATCCATATCCAGGGCATTAAGATGCGTTTCGAACGGCCTGGCCTTTGCTCCACCAGCCATTGTTTGCAGCATGGGAGTTTCAACTTCCAAAAATCCGTTTTCATTCAAAAACTCCCTGATTTTTCTGATAATCTCCGAGCGCTTTATGAATTTATCTTTAACTTCCCTATTCATCATCAAATCCAAATATCTTTTTCTGAATCTTTCTTCAACATCTTCTAATCCATACCATTCGCTCGGCAATGGCAATAATGATTTGGTTAAAATTTTCCAACATGAAACTAATAAGGTTTTCTCACCTTTCTTTGTTAAAAACAATTTACCAGAAACCTGGATGAAATCGCCGATATCCGTGTTTTCCAAAAATAACTTATATTGCTTTTCGTTGACTTCATCTTTTTTAAAATAAACTTGAATCTGTGCAGAACCATCTTCAATATGGCAAAAAGTCGAACCACCATGCTCCCTAATTGAACGCACCCTGCCAACCAGGGTTATTTTTTTGTTTGCCAGTTTTTCAAATTCATCTATCGCCTCCTTGTTCGTATGCGTACGCAAAACTTCGGCCGGATACGCATTAATTCCAGCTTTTTCCAAATTTTCCAGTTTTTGTATTCTAATTTTCTTTATTTCTTCCAAATTATCCATATTATTTTTCCTCTTTTTTATACTCTACTGCTTTTTTGATTGCTTCGCGGACGCCAGCAAGATCAATTTCCGGTTTTTGCTTTTTAATTAGCTGAACATTTGGTTTTTTCTCTCTTTCTTTTTGTAAACAGGATGAACAATAGACCGGCCTTACCCCGTCCGGCTTGAAAGCAACTTTGGTCTTTTTACCACAATCAGAACAAACTGCCTCAAATTTTTTCGCTTCTTCTTCTGTTTCAGTTGCCTCACTCCATCTGGAAATTTTCTCCTCTACTGCTTTTCGCGATATAGTATATCTTTCGCGGGAGAGCTTGATAATTTTATCCTCAAAAGATTTTTCAGGAATTAGAAACGGAGGTATGGTCTGAGCGCTGAAAGCCCGAGAAGCAACGCCGTCAATCATTAGTTTTAAATAAATAGTATATTTGGTCAGATTAACTAAATCATCGGCAATAAACACTGGCAGAAATTCCCTTTCCAAAAACTCGGCATCATCTGCGCCAACACGAAAAGTAATCAGGGTTCCGACATTACCGAAAATCGCATCTCTTACTTTAGTATTCTTGCCTTTGTCTCCCATGGAGTCCAATTGGGCAACATATTGATGGGCCAAAGTCAGACAGAGATGGTATTTTCTCGCTTCAGAAAGAATGGTTGCAAAAGCATCTGTGGCAAATGTCTGAAACTCATCAACATAAAGATAAAAATCCTTTCTTTCGTATTCAGATATATCTACCCTGCTCATAGCTGCAAGCTGCAACTTAGTTATTACCAGGGCTCCCAATAATTGACTGACATCCTCACCTACTCTTCCTTTTGAAAGATTAACAATTAAAATTTTCCCTTGGTCCATTATTTCGCGCATGTCAATTGACGATTTAACCTGTCCAATAATATTTCTAATTAAGGGGGTAGAAATAAACTGTCCTATTTTGTTTTGAATCGGCGCTACTGCTTCTTCCCTGAATCGGTCAGGATACTTGGCAAATTCATTTGTCCAAAACGCTTTTACGCTGGGATCAGTAACTTTTCCAAGCACTTTCTGGCGATAATCCTTGTCAGCTAAAAGACGATTAACACCCAAAAGAGTTGAGCCGGGATATTCCAGTAATGATAAAATCGCATTTCTTAAAATATATTCCATCCTTGCGCTCCAAACATCAGGCCAGATTTTCTTAAATACCCCCATTAAACCAGAAACAACCAAATGGCGATATTCTGGCTCAACATTCTCCATAATATTAAAAGTAATAGGATATTCTAAATCAGCTGGATTGAAATAAATTACGTCATTTACCCTGTTAGACGGAACAAAATCAAGCATTGTTTCAGCAAAATCTCCATGCGGATCAACAATTGCCACGCCATGCCCATTTTGGATATCTTGAATTGCCATATTTTTCAGAAGTTCTGATTTGCCTGTGCCAGTTTTTCCAACTACATATACGTGCTGGCGTCTGTCTTCCATCTTTATTCCAAATTTGGTCCGCTTGTTGCGAAAATTGGTCTCGCCTAAAATTGTTATCTCATTTTCGTTCATATTGTTGGAAGCTCGCTAGGCGGTCCGCCTTTTTTAGCTTCAATCTTAGACAATCTTTCAGCTTCAACAAACTTTCCAGGAAGATGAAAAATTGTTGCCAGTTCCTCAATATTAAAAACAAATCCTCTGGTCTTAAGTTTATGAAACGGAAAAAATCTTTTCTTGAAAATACCCACAAAAAATCTTCTCTGTCCCGGCTCTCTTTTTCTTTTGAAGATTTTCCCCCTGCCAGGAGTGGATTTTTTATTAATTTTAAAACCATTTAGATTTTGGGTATTAAATTGTCTGAAAAATCCAGCTACTACTGTTGGCTTGTCTTTGGAAAAAAGATCTTTAGGCGCCCAATACATAAATCTTATCATTGTCTTAAATCCTATTTTCCCAATATTCCTTTCAACTGCCAAAACAACTTCTTTCTGGCCTGGGGTTAAAAACGGCATAACTTTTTCGACTTTCTTTTCTTTGCCAACAGCGCTTTCCTCGCCACCCAAACCGAAAAATCTTACAATACCCTGACCTAACGCTTCAAGCCAGCTTCTAGCTTCTTCTACTATCATTAATCCTTTCTTGCTTTCTTTTACTTCTCTGCCAATTATTTTTCCAACTAGATTTTCCCCGTCTTTTATCCATTGTTTGTCAGTAACTGGGCTGATTGGGCTGATTAAGATATGAATGGCAATACTTTCTTTCGGATTCAAACTGCTTAAAAATTCAAAAAGTCCGGCAATGGGGTCAGTTCTTTCTTCTGCTTCTTTTTCCTCAAAAAACACCGGATAAGTCCTAATAGGATAAGCATCCTCCTTGGCTAAAATTAATTCTGTGCCCCAGGCATCAAAATCCGCGGTCGGAGTGCCAGGCGGGATACTATCTACATAATCCTCTGCATCTATTATTTCTGCTTGGGGATATTGGGCATAGAGATGAGATTCAACAAGATTCCTGTATTTCACTTCGGTCCTGATATAAAAATGAATTTCCCCGCCATGCCCAAGCATCTCAATACTAAACCATGGAGGAAGGTCGCCTTTTATATATTTCTCCTTGAACTTTCTTGCCTTTTCGGAAGCATGGATACCGGCAAAAAATTGTTCCATTGCCTTTGGCGTCTTAATCACGTCGCGTGGAAATTTTACTTCCAAAACAATCCATTCCAAACCCCGTACATATTTAACAATAAGATAATTCACCCAGAAATGCCTTAAAAATAAAAAAAGAGCTATTGGTGCGATAATCCACCAATAACTCACAAATATATCCCTATAAATATTAAGGATTTCAGTCATGAAATAGTTAAATTGCTTGTTTTAAGACCATTTTAAGCTAAAATATACTTTCCATCCTCCAATCTCTTCACTTTTGGAGACCGGTGAAGGTTCAAAATGATTGTATTTGGTCTAACCTGCCGTTTTGTCAGAACAGAATCAATAATTTCTTTCCTGGTTAACGGTTTTTTGTTTTCAGCCAAAGTTTTCTGGATCACTTCCTCCACTGTTCCTGATTCATAGCCCCAATCAGTAAGGGCATAGGTTCCTCTTCCCACTAAAATAAATCTTGGGTCTTTTATTAATTCATTATGAACAGTCTGGGTATAAGCCGGCTTATCTACGAATATTTTATTTATCAACTCAGTGATAGCAGTAAAATGGCGAGGTTCGCCTTCTTTTTTAAGGGTTAAATAGGCACGGTCTTTTACTCCCTGCGGAGAAATCTCCGGCCAATAACTTAAGCCGATTTCTTCGAAAATATTCTTATTAATTTCTCTAGAGATTTCCAAAACAACGGAAAACATTTTTGAAGGAATATTGGAATGCTTTCTGGAAAGCAAATCAAAAACTTCTGATTCATGAAAAACTTTATCGTGCTTCTTAAAATGGTCAATCAAAAAATCAATAATTTCTTTGGCTTTCTGATGAGCAGATTTATGGGCAACCCAGTAAGGATGGAATTTTTCATCTCTGGCTATTCTCTGGAACGGCTCGCCTAAGGTCAAGGCCAAATAAATATAGCCCTTTGAAGCATGGGGTTCGGTTGTTCCAGTTGCAGTATGATACAAATAATTCTCTCCCATAATATGGCCATGCGCGAAAAACAAATCATTCAAATAATCGAAAGCTGCCTCAAAAAACGGCAGAACTTTTTCTGATTTAAGAATTTTTATCCCATTTTCTTCTAATTGCCTGACCCTTTCTCTGGTTATGCCATAGTTTTGGCCAATAGCTTCCAGAGTTTCGCTTTTGCCATTTCTTAAACCAAATCGGCGCTCAATAACCTCCCTGACTCTCGGATTGCTCAAATGCAAAAGCGCTTTCTCTATTTTTTTAGAAATGTCTTTAGAAATGGTTGATTTCTTGTTCATATGTTTATTTTTATAGAATTAATATACTATAATAAAAATTGTCTGTCAAGAACCAATTCTTTTTCTACTCCAACTTATCAATAAAGCGCTGGCAATAAAAAGCGAAGTATACGTCCCTACAATAATTCCGATTATCAGTGTTAAGGAAAAATATTTCAAAGTTTCGCCTCCTAAAAAGAATATAGAAAAAAGAATCAAAAGCGTGCAAAAACCAGTACTAAGCGAACGGCTGATTACCTGGTTCAAGCTTTGATTTATTGTCCCAGCAAAATCTTCTGACCTTGTTCTTAAGATGTTTTCCCTTACCCTGTCAAAAATAATTACCTTGTCATTAATGGTATAACCTAAAATAGTAAGCAAAGCAGCTACAATTGGTATATTAAACTGAACATTATTGAATTTACCGAGCAAAATCAAAACAAAAACCGGAATGATAACATCGATTGCCAGAGTAATAATAGAAACCAGTCCGTATTTCCAGCCGCTGATTGGCCAAGAAAGCTTTCTGAACGCGACAGCAATATAAATAAGCAATGAAATCATGGAAATAATTATCAAGGCAATTGTTTTATTGCGTAATTCTCTGCCTATTGTCGGGCCAATACTCTCAAATCTCCTCTCCTCAACTTTTGAAATTTCGTTTAAACTGGACAGCATTTGCTGATGGATATTTTCATCAATGTTTTTAAATCTCAAAATTGTACCCTTTTCTCCTGTTGGCTGAATAACAATTTCGCCTAAATCGAATTTATTCAGTTTTTCCTGGATAACGGCATTATCTGGCCTATTTTCAAGCTCAAATTCCCAAATTGTTCCGCCCAGGAAATCAATTCCGAGATTCAATCCAAAAACAAGCAGGCAAACTATGCTGGCAATAATGAGAATACTAATCAAGAAGTAATGTATTTTATAATATTTTACAAAAGGAAAATTCATATTTATAGCCAAAGCTTTTTAATTTTCTCTCCATTTGTGCCGAAGAAAAACTTAATCAAATAATTAGTGATTACGATTGCTGAAAACATGTTCACCAGATTACCGACAACCAGAGTAAGGGCGAATCCTTTAACAAAACTAGTGCCGAAAATAAATAAAATCAAACCAACCAAGATAGTGGTGAAATTTCCGTCCCTAATTGACGGCCATGCTCTCTTAACGCCATTGGTTAAAGCATCAAGATAATTCCTTCCACTCTTTAATTCTTCCTTGGTTCTGGAAAATATCAAAATATTGGCATCAACGGCCATGCCCATTGAAAGCAAAAAACCGGCAATGCCAGCTAAAGTAATAGTCACTGGCACTAATTTAAAAACAGCCAAAAGCAATACAATATAAATTATTAGAGAAATGGAAGCGAAAAATCCGCTTAAGCGATAAGAAATAATCATAAATAAAAGTATTGCCAAAAATCCGATTATTCCCGCTTTCAAACTCTTAGTTAAGGAGTCGTGTCCTAAAGAAGCTCCGATGCTCTGCTGACCGATTAAATTAATCGGCACTGGCAAAGCCCCGGTATTTAATCTCTCAGCCAACTGCTTAGCTTCTTTCTGGGTAAATTGTCCGCTAATCTGGGCCTTGCCACTCGGAATTTCTTCATTCACAACCGGAATACTGATTGGCGCTCCGTCTAGATAAATAGCCAATCTCTTTCCTATGTTTTTCTTGGTCAAATCAGCAAAAATTTTCGCACCTTCGTCATTAAACTCCAAAGTGACATATGGCTGATAAGTGGTCTGGTCAAATTCTAATTGCGCGCTTTTCAAAAATCTGCCGGTCAAAGAAGTGTTTATAAAATCTGTTCCATCTATGTTTTCTTCTTTAAATTCCAAATACGGAGTTCCACCAATCATTTCAATTGCCTCAGCAACATCCCTAACTCCGGGCAGTTCTACAATCAGACGATTGGAGTCCCCTACTTTATTAATCTGAACCAATGGCTCGGCAACGCCGAATAGATTTACCCTTCTTTCAATTAAATCCCTAATTCCGTCCATAGATGAATCCCTGTCTATTTCTTCTATTCCAATAAGATTTGCTTCATAAACTAAATGCGTCCCGCCTTGTAAATCCAACCCCAATCTGAATGGCAACTTATAAAACTTAGGAACATTAATTCCGATGTGTGAACTTATCCAATTAGCAGTTTTATCCCAGATTACTGGATAATCCAAAGAGCCGGCCAAAATAAATAAAATAAAAATCCCCAGCACAATCAGCCGGATTTTACTTTTTTGCTTGCTGACGAAATTTCCTTTTTCAACTGTTTGTTGTCTTTCTATAAAAGCCATAAAATTTTATTGTAAAGTAAAAAAAATAATTTGTAAAGAATTTTGCGCCTACTGTTGACAAAATCTGCGGTTATGATATAATGATAACAGCGTTTAGGAGGCGCTAAAAATGAACATTAAAAAAATCGGAAAAGTTCTTTTGGTTTTATTTCTGGTGGCAATCTACGCCAATATCGGGTACTGGCTCGGGACCGAGCAATATCTCTCCGACCATTCAACAAGTTCCACCAGCATTGTGCAATCGTTTTTCCAGGGACCAGAAAAGATTCTTTACTCCCCGATAATAGGAGTTACAATCAGTAAAACAATGCTTGTGTTTACATTTTTTTGGCCAACACTTATCGCGTTCGTTGTTTTGCTCTGGCTGGGACATTTCATGTTCGTTGGGGGATTATTTAAAACCATTGGCCTCATCCCTTCCATTGTCCTGACCATAGCTGGAATCTTGTACGCCAGAAAAATCTGGGTGAAAAAACACCAAAAGACCGGCTAAAAATCTCAATGTTCTTTAAACGGCCCCGCAGCTGCAGGGCCGTTATTTTATTTCCCATGGCACTTTTTATATTTCTTGCCTATTCCACGTAAATTTGCTATCATTAACTTATCTGTAGAAAGGATTGGCCGCCCTTTTTACTTCTCCGAAAAGGAGCGACAAAGATAGGCTACCGCGAGAACAACAATCTCGCGGTTTTTTTATTTCCCGCAACAATGCTTATACTTTTTAGGACGACCGTCTGGATGAGTCGCTCCGCATGGGCAGGGATCATTTCTACCCACCTTCGTCCCGACTTTGGTCGGAACTTCGGCGGGCAAGCCCACTTCGCCTTTCCCCATTCTTTGTTTCAGCTCCACTTTTAATAACATCTCAACAATCGCGTTATCAATTTCTTCCAGCATGTGCTTAAATAAACGATGACCTTCGTTTTTGTATTCAACCAATGGATCTTTTTGCCCATAGACGCGCAATTTTACACTCTCACGCAAACATTCCATTGTTTCCAAGTGCTCCATCCAAAGCATATCAATTGAGCGCAAACATACGAATTTTTCCAACCCCGCTCTCTCATTTTCAGGAACATCCCCGCCCAAACCTTCGGATTGTGGCGGGCCCGCCTGTTTGCGCTCCGCGCTTACGGCGGGTTTCTCAAATTTATTACAATATTGCTTATACTTGTCCTCTGTCATTAATTCCTTAACTTTCTGATGCATCTCTTTATCTGTTGCTTGGAATAAAATTTCTTTTCTCATTTTATAAATCGTTTCCCTGTGCTTATTCATCACCTCGTCATATTCCAAAACATGATGCCTGATATCAAAATTATATCCTTCAATCTTTGCCTGGGCTTTTTCAATCGCCGATGAAATCATCTTATTTTCAATTGGCTGGTCCTCGGGAATTTTCAAAGCATCCATCAGGGTCTTAATCTTCTCAGAACCGAATCTCTGCATTAATTCGTCTTCCAATGAAACAAAAAATTCAGTAGAGCCAGGATCTCCCTGCCTGCCAGACCTTCCTCTTAATTGATTATCAATTCTTCTTGCTTCATGGCGCTCGGTGCCAAGGACATGAAGTCCGCCAACGTCACAAACCCTTCGACCCTGCTCAGGATCTTGAGGGTTGCCCCCCAAAACAATATCAACTCCACGACCTGCCATATTGGTTGCAACTGTCACAGCTCCTAATCTTCCTGCCTGGGCAATAATCGCGCCTTCCCTTTCGTGCTGTTTGGCATTTAAAATCTCGCATTGTATTCCCTCTTTTTTTAAGAGCATTCCCAAATGCTCATTTTTTTCAATTGAAATCGTGCCCACCAAAACTGGCTGACCTTTTTCATAGCGTTCTTTTATTTCCTGAACAATTGCTTTAAATTTCCCTTGCTCGGTCTTGTAAATCTTATCTGGCAAATCTTTCCTAATCATCGGCTTATTAGTCGGCACAACTATGGTGTCCAATTTGTAAACCTTGTCGAACTCTTCAGCATTAGTTAATGCAGTTCCTGTCATTCCGGCTAATTTTTTATACATTCTGAAAAGATTCTGGAAAGTAATTGTTGCCAAAGTTTTCGATTCCTTCTGTACTTGCACATTTTCTTTTGCCTCTAATGCCTGATGCAACCCGCCGGAATAGCGCCTACCAGGCATCAACCTACCAGTGAATTCATCAACAATAATCACTTCCCCATTGCGCACCACATAATCCTTATCTCTTCTAAATAGGACTTCCGCGCGCAAGGCCTGTTCCAAATGATGCACTAATTGAATTCCGGCTTCATCATAAATATTCCCGACTCCCAAGGTTTTTTCCACTTTATCCATGCCTGCATTAGTTAAGGTTGCCGCGCGCATTTTTTCATCAATTTTAAAATCAATGTCCTTTTTTAATTGCGGAGCGATTTTGGAAAATTTCTTGTAAAGCTGGGCTGATTCCACATCTGGCGCAGAAATAATTAAAGGAGTTCTGGCTTCATCTATTAGAATACTGTCTACTTCATCAATAATTGCGTAATTAGAAGCTCTTTGCGCCATCTCGTTTTTATCATAAGCCATATTATCCCGCAAAAAATCAAACCCAAATTCATTATTAGTGCCATACAAAATATCAGCGCTATAAGCTTCTTTTCTACTGCACGGTTTCAAAAATTCCTGCACCACTTTGAACCCACCCGCCTCATCACGTTCTTTGTCTAATTTTAGTTCTGGCTTGCCCGCCGAAGCCCCCGCCTGCCGGCGAGGCAGGTTGGCGTAGGCGGGGTCATAAATATAAGAAGTTTCATGATTTATACATCCCACGCTAAATCCAAGAAAATTATATATTTGCCCCATCCAAACAGCATCTCTTCTGGCTAAATAATCGTTAACTGTAACCAGATGCGCGCCTTTTCCCTCTAATGCATTCAAATACAATGATAGGGTTGCGGTTAATGTTTTTCCTTCTCCGGTTCTCATTTCTGCAATTTTCCCCTGGTGCAGAACAATGCCTCCGGCAAGCTGTACGTCAAAATGTCTTTGATTTAAAGTTCTTTTCGATGCCTCCCGCACAGCAGCAAATGCTTCCGGCAAAATATCATCAAGCACTACGGAGGTCTGTCCTCCGTAGTTTTCTATTTTTTTTCTAAATTCTTTAGTTTTATTTTTTAAATCCTCGTTAGAAAAACGCTCGAATTCTTTTTCGAGCTCATTTATTTTCTCCACAATCGGCTGGACTTTATTCAAATATCTTTTATTCGGATCCCCGAATAATTTTTCCAACATAATTATTTAACATTCCACCTTGCATCTGTGCCACACATATATAATCCGGCATTAACTTTATCTATAAATAAACTTCCTGATGTGCCGCAATCTCCGCTCGGCGAAGCAATCCCGGTAGTAATCATTACTCCATCATCCAACCGAATGCCGCTGCTTGAAACAGATGCCACTCCGCTAAAATAAATATCTTTTACATACATAGTATCGGAAACAGAGGCAGTGCCGTCAACAGAGAGAGTATAAGCAGGAGAAGAATCAAGAATACCAAGATATTTAGCGCTGGCAGTAGATAGATCTCCGAAGATCAGACCGCCGATATTCATATAATTATCTGCTGTAGCACTTAATGTATCTATATCATATCCAATAACAATATTATTAGAACCATAGGTTAAAGCGTCTCCTGCTTGATAGCCAACAAGAATATTCTTTGAACCTGTTCGAACATTAAATCCGCTTTTATATCCAAAAATTGAATTGTTCGAAGATGAATATCCGGTACTATTATTGCCGTCCCCGGCTCGATATCCAACAGCTGTATTAGCTGTAGAAGCAGGCCAGGCTCCTAACATGGCTGACCAACCAATCGCTACATTATACGAACCCGTCTCATTCCAATCTAATGCCGAATCACCAACAGCCACATTGTAATCTCCGGTTGTATTCAGTTCCATTGCATAACTACCAATCGCAACATTATAGTCACCTGAAACACTATTAGATAAAGCATACGTACCTGCGGCGGTGTTGCGTTGTCCTGTATTGTTTAAATAAAAGGCGTCATAACCGATAGCCGTATTCTGATCAGCCGCTCCATCATCGTTCTGATATCCTGCCTGATAACCAACAAATGTATTCCAACTACCCGTAGTTGTTGTTTCTATCCCCGTACCTACGAACGTGTTGTAATAAGTGGCATTTGTTGAAAAATTAGTTCCACTTAATGTCCCACCTGCGGAAATATTATCTCCGATTGTTGTTGTGGCATAAACAATCACTCCAAATACAAACACACAAATCAAAACACTGAAGAACACTCCGAAAAATTGTTTATTGTTTTTCATAAATTTTTTATTTATTAATTATTTCACAACCCCATTTTATCCTCTCCTTTTGGATACCAATCCAATTCTGATTTGTTAATTATAAATATTGATTCCGGTTTTCCGCCTTGAGATAGAAAGTTCTCGCCGGTTATGTTTAACCAACTTAAAATTCCTGTATCCTCGCCGGAAATCTCTAAATTATAAACCTTGGGCGAATCAACATAACGGTAATAATTCGATGTCTTGAATACATCTCTTACTTCCGGACTAACGGTTTTAACTGCTTTCCATCCGCCAGTCAAATGGCCATACATATTAAAGATAACAGGATTAAGGAATAATCTTTTATAGCCATGTTGGCTAATGATGAAAATATCAAAATCACCAACTGCTCTGATTAAATCCCCTTCTTTTAATCCATAATCCTCTGGCTTGGGCAATTCTTCTCCAGGTGGCTCAACTATTTCATCAAAGAGAGTCGTAACTGCTGAAAGAATAAAAGGATTTGTCGGTTCATTGCTTTGAAAATCGCTTTTCTTAAATTGATTAGAAATAGCAATCGTAACCGAATCAACTCTTGTTTTGAAATCAGGTATTTTTAATACTCCGCTTTGATTTTCTAATGTTAATTTTCCAACTACTGTCTGCTGGTCTATGTAATCAACGATGTAATAAACATTAAAATCCCCCTGTCCCATAAAACCTTCAAACTCAATTTCCAAATCTTTAGCAATAGTGCTTGCATCCTGTTTATTAATAAAACGATACCAATAGGGCGACCAATCCTTTACCTGCTGCGAGATATTAATTACGCTTGCTGATACGATGCTGTAAGTGATTGGTGAAATCTGGACATTTCCTTTCAAATACGGATTTTTGTAGCCGTATATTCCGCTATAGATTGATTTGTCATTCAGATAATCAGCAATTACCCAATTATTAAATATCTGAGAAAAAGTAGAACTATATCCTTTTTCTTTTAATGCCTGTTCAATGCTGTAGATTCCCACTTTATTGTTTTTTATCATTA
This sequence comes from Patescibacteria group bacterium, assembly GCA_018897295.1. Classification (NCBI taxonomy): domain Bacteria; species Patescibacteria group bacterium. Next base: position 63,213 of record JAHILA010000014.1, on the reverse strand, counting down.
AAGAAAAAATATCTTCGCCGAACTGCTCAGCCAGATAATGGCCCAAAAGATTCACTGATGGATAATCATACCTGTCGCCTTTCCACTCGGTCAGGGAATCTGATGGCTGGAAAAGAAAATCTTCAACGCGCCTTTCTAAATTGCTTCCTACGTAATCGCTATCCAGTCCAGCTATTGTTGGAGCATATTCACTTCTCAATTCATTAAGCCAAATATCTTCTTGAACATTATTAAGTCTTTGTTTTTGATTCCAATTAATCATATGCTGCAATTCATGGGCAATCAAACCGTGAACTAAACTGGTGCCAACCTGGCTGACATTGATATAAATCATTTCTCTGTTATTGGAAGTAGGTTCCTGTAAGTTGGCAACTTCATCTCTTTCATTAAAATATCCTCCTGCTGTCTTTTTTAACTGCGTGAGAAGAATTGTAATTCTTTCATCGTTATCAATTCCAGGATTCCATTCCGAGCCGAAAATATATCTTAAGGAAGGATAGGTTTTCTCATTAAATTGAACAGCAATGTCATCTAATCCGTCAAGAAAAGAACTTTGCTGGGCCAGAGACAATTCCTGCCAAAATGGATCTTCAACATAAAAATAAGCATTAGCAGAAACCTTTTGTAATGTAGCTGCTATCTTTGTTCTTGTTTCATAATCAAAAGATGAATCAACAAAAAATTCCCTGCTGTCGCCAACTTCAAAAGCAGCAAAAACAGAACAACTGCAAATAATAAAAATCCCGCCTGAAACCAGCAGGATTGATAAAAATTTCTTATATTTCTGAATCGAATTAGATTTTGGAAAAAACATAATTATAATTAATTATATCCTAAATTGCGTTGCCAAAGGAGCCGGGAAAGTAAAACCCCAATACTTAGTGTTGAATGGGTACTAGTTCCCGAACTCCTTAAGCAACACAATCCATAGTTTAAGTATAACTGGAATGAATAATACGTGTCAAATAGAAAGAAAAACGTCGACTAAAAGCCAGACGTTTTTCCCCAAATATAGAGTTTTCCCTTTCGGGATCACCCATTCAACTGTTTATATACTAGCAGGTAAAAAATTGGCTGTCAAGTATTAATAAGAAAATTCAGCATCTATAGTGATATCTTTATCAAATTCCTGACATCCGAGAGCAAAAATCTTGAACATTGGAGAAATATCAGCTCTGTCCAAAAATTCCAAAGATTTATTTTCATTGCTTAGACAAGTTCCATTCTGAAGATTATTGCACTTTAATTCAATTAAAACCTCAAACTCCAAAAACGTTTCTCTGTCATAGGGATAAATATCACCTAAAGGATAATCAGAAAGTTCTATCAACATATATTCTGTACCCCCTAATTTTATTTCCTGCTCATAACCATTCACCACTAAAGTCATTTTAGAGACATATGATTTTTCCAAAGCATAAACCTTGTCTTCTCTGACGCTCAATTTGTCGCTGAAAAAATACAGCCAAAGCTTGCGTATATCTAAAATCGTATTGACTGAATTTTTGATTTTATATCTGCCCAAACTGACTATACTAGATCCGCCATCTTTTGGTATTGTCCATATTTTATCCGGTTCTTTTGTTATTGTGGGCTCAATGGTTGCCGGGCTTGCGCATCCATATTTGGAGAAATCCGTAATTACTTCAGAACGCCTTGGGTTATCCTTGAGAGAAACTGGCTTTGGCTTATATTCTTCTGAAGTTGAATTATTCGGTGAATTTGGGTCATCTCCTGGTTTCCTATAATCAAGATAGATGAAAATTGCCGCAACAACTACAGCTAAAATCACGGGCGCAATTATAGCCCAGTTAATCTTTTTACTTTTATTTGTATCTTCCATATTTTATTTATTACTTAATCTGGAAATTTCCCGCAATTTGATAAAATAGATTTTTGTATCCTTCCCAGCTTTCCTCAAGCGTATTGAACGAGATTATCCAGACATCTTTATCCTTAATATTTACAGCCAATAAAACTTTAAAATCAATATCCTGCTGAATAATGTCTGTTTCCATAAAATAAATTGGTTCGCCATCCATATTCCTGCCTTCCTCCTTTGATATTTTTACTTCTGGAAAATTTCCCTTTAAAGAAGTTTCTATTTTCTCCAGATAATCATTATTGGTTTTTTCATTAAAAGTATCGTAAACAACAGAGTAATAACTCCTAAAACCTATTTTCGCAGCATCCGCATTGTTAATCTGTTCTTTATTATTCATTGCTGTTGCAAAAGAACCCATTACAGCTTCTACCTCCACCCATCCATCTGGTAATTCAATAACGAAGCCGTCTTTGTTTATTTCGGTTTGTGCGTTTTGCTGTGGCAGCGTCTTTTTAAAAATAAAAAAATAAGCCAGAACCAATCCTGTTAATATAATAAATAATATTACCAGAATAATTAATGTTTTTTTATTCATCTGTTTATTGTTTTAACGCGGCAATGAATTAATGAATTTCTCGGCATCTGATTTAAAATTCGGATCAATTTCAGCTGATTTCAGCGCTTCTTTTTTAGCATTTTCGTAATCTCCAATTTTAGCGTATGCAGCAGCCAAAGAAGCATGCAGTTGAGCATTGCTTGGCTGTTTCAATATTGCCAACTTGTAAACTTCTACAATTTTACTATAATTCCCGACCTTGTCATAAATATGAACTAAACGCATTAAATCATTTATACTGCCTTTGTAATTGTATCCCATTACTATCGCCTTTTCAACAAGTTGAGCAGCTTCTTGGTAATGACTTGAATCGTATTGGCCATTTTCATAAGCAGCCATACCCAAAAACCAGTAAGAAATGGCTACCTGCGGATTAAGGTTTAATGCTTCCTTGAAACTATCATAGGCCTCTTTATATTTATCGAGTGATAATTGCGCTTGTCCAAGTTCATACCATATTCTTGGATTCTTTCTATTTAAATCCAGGGCTTTGCCGATGAATTCTTCTGCCAGTTTACCAGCTGTATCCGCCTCCTCATCGATTAAAAGAATATACATTCTTCCAACATAAAGATAAGGCGTTGTGTCTAGGGAAAATCTTTCGATATTCTTTTTTACTGCTTCAATTGTGTAATGCGCCAAATTTACATCAATGGTTTTATTCTTCTGTCTCTGTGCTTCAATAAGCTGTATGGTAAAAGTAGCTAATTTGTGGGTTATGTCATAATTAACCTGCGGATTATCATAGCTCAATGCTTTTTTGTAATACTGGAAAGCCTCATTCGCATCTCCCCTTTGGCCAGCTACAATTGCTCTAGTGCAGGCATAATTGGCTTTTGCCGGTTTAATTCCGGTTTGATATGTCAATATTAAGACAAAAACCAATAAAATCGCAGCCAAAAAGACAGATGGCTCTTTTGTCGGTATTGAATAGGTCTCCTCTTTTAAATGAAGATTATTTATATATCCCAATATCAAAAAGAATAAAAAATAATTAGCAAATGTGTCAAAGATAAACAAATTCTGTCCAATATAGGCAATAAGCATTGCTATAATTATGCCAAAATCAGAATTCTCGATTTGCTTTTGCTTAAATTTTTTAATCAGAATATAAAAGATGCTGAAAAAAATGAAAATATAACTTAAAAGACCAACTATGCCCATGGTTGAAAGCATTTCCAAAATTATATTATGGGCCCTGTCCCAAATTGTTTCGGACCCCAGGCCGGAAAAATGTCGGGAATCAAAATATTTCATATGCAGAAAAGTAAAATTTTCCGGACCCCATCCGAAAATCGGTTTTTCCTTCCAGCCATTGATTGCGCTTTCCCATGACCATAATCTGGTTTGGATAGTGTCACTCTTAAAAGAAATATCAGTGATTCGCTGCAGTAAACTATTATTTTTAACCCAATCTTTATTCTTCTCTAACCAGATAATGGTACCAAAAATTACGAAAACAATAATTGCTACCAATAAAAGAATCTTTATTCTCCGGCTTTTCTGGAAAAAAAGAAAAAACAATGCCAGAAGCAAAAGACTGCCAAAAAAACTTATAATAGCTCCTCTTACTGCGGTCATCAATAAAACCGGAACGCCCAAAATAAGAATAGCAGCAAAAAACCCTTTCTCAGCAGGCCGAGTTATTTTTCTAGAGAGAAATAAAATTGCCAAATATAGAATAAATAAAAGATAGCCGGCAAAAAGAGCAGGATTGCCAATGGTGCCAATTACCCTATCTCCATGCTGCCAGCCAACGAAAAAATTGCCCAATTTCAGGCGCTGACCATAAGCGAAAAGAATAGAAAGAAAACCAACAAAAAGCGAAACTTTTAAAATTTTATCCCAGTCAACTTCTTTCTTAATAATACTAATTAAAATTAGAAAATAGACCAAATAATGCAAAAAACTGAAAATTCCCCCCATTCTTTCAATCGTCCCCCAAAAACTGGAATAAAAACTATTTCCTACTAAGCCGCTGAATAAATACAGAAAAGCAAAAACAGAAATACTGATTAAAATCATTGTCCACTTTGGCCGATATCTCTTATCAACAATGATTAACGGAATATAAAAAACCGCCATTATTCCCACAAGGATTCTAAAAATAATCACCTTGCCGAAATGAAACGGCGATAGATATTGAGAGAAAATTACCAACGGCAAAAACAAAGAAATAAAAACCCCCCAACGGAGTATTTTCGCAAAAGCTTCAGAAATAACCATAATACAATTATTATATGTTTACATAAATTTCGTGTCAAACTATTGTCAATAAAAATAAATTGAGATAGAATGAAGCCAATATGAAAACAAAGAAATTAATCCTTCTTATCGGAGATTTAGTTATTTTATACGTTTCTTTGACCATCGCTCTTATAGTCCGCTATAAAGAGTTTGATTTTGGCACTTTTCAAGCCCACTTTATCCCCTTTTCAATTGTTTATTTGGTCTGGATAATTGTTTTTTATATTCACAATCTCTACGAAATAGATATTGCCAAAAATAATATCGTTTTTTCTTCGGCCCTAATCCGAGCATTAATTATTGGCGGATTAATTTCAATTGCATTTTTTTACATCATACCGGGATTCATTATATCTTCAATCACGCCAAAAACAAACCTATTTTTAAATATCGTCTTTTTCGTATTCTTATTCTACGGCTGGAGATATTTATTTAATTTATTAGCAGGATCTTTAAAACTAAAAACCAATATAGCGATTATCGGCTACAATCCACAAGCCATTGAGTTGGCAAAAGAAATAATCAAAAATCCTCAATTGGGCTACAAACTGAAATTAATTATTGAGAATCATGAAGAAGTCGACCGAACCGAATTGCCCGAAATAAAAATAACACAAGGATTTAAGAACTTAAGAGAAACATTACAACAAGAAAGAGTAAACATAGCGATTGTCACGCCAGAGGTTTATAAATCACAGGAATTAATCCAAAATCTTTTTGAATGCATTAAATATAAAATTGACTTTGTAAATTTGCCCGAGTTCTATGAAAACATAACGCAAAAAATTCCACTTACGGCAATTAATGAAGTTTGGTTTCTAGAAAATATATCCCAGGAGAAAAAACAACCTTATGAAGTCGCTAAAAGATTATTTGATTTTATTTTCGGATTATTTCTTCTAGTAATTAGTTTGCCATTTTGGCCACTAATTGCAATTATCGTAAAACTGGAATCGCGAGGCAAAATATTCTATACACAAATAAGAGTCGGACAAGGTGGCAGGCCATTTAAAATTGTAAAATTCCGCTCAATGATAAAAGACGCGGAAAAAGACGGACCAAAAATGACTACACAAAAAGATTCCAGAATCACTAAATTCGGAAAATTTTTAAGAAAAACAAGATTAGATGAGATACCGCAAATTTGGAACATTATTATAGGAGAAATGAGTTTTGTGGGACCACGGGCAGAAAGACCGGAATTTCACCAAGAACTCAAAGCACACATCCCTTTCTACCAGGAAAGATACTTAATAAAGCCAGGACTCTCTGGCTGGGCGCAGATAAAATACGGCTATGGTTCATCTGTTGCAGATAATTTTGAGAAAGTTCAATACGATTTATATTATATAAAAAACCGTTCCTTCATCTTTGATTCAAGCATAGTTCTTAAAACAATTAACATCGTCCTTAAAGGAGGAGGTAGATAATGCAGAAAATAAAATCAAAAATTTACAATCTGCTACGCTGGAGTCAAAAATACACTCAAACTGATATGGTATATCTAGTAGAAGGTGGCTTTTGGTTAACTTTTGGGAAAATTGTTTCTACGATTGCCTCTTTTTTATTGACAATCGCATTTGCTAATTTATTATCAAAAGAAATTTACGGTATTTATAAATATATTTTGTCATTGGCAGGTCTATTGACTATCTTTACTCTTTCTGGTATAAACACCGCGGTTATTCAAGCGGTTGCCCGCGGTTATGAAGGTACTTTTGTTTCCGCCTTAAAAACCAAAATTAAATGGGGGTTATTCGGAGGATTAATCAGTATTGTTTTAGCCGGCTATTATTATTTTCATGGTGATATTGCTTTAACTTTATGTTTTTTGGTTGCGGCAGCCTTCCTTCCCTTTATGGATTCTCTGGCTATTTATAGTTCTTTGTTGACTGGCAGAAAACTTTTTAAATTTTCTACAAAATACGATATCATTACCCAAGTCATCGCCGCAGCAATAATGATGGTCACGCTTTTTCTAACCAACAATATTTTTCTTGTTATCTTTGCCTATTTTGTCCCTAATACGCTGCTTCGTCTTATTTTTTTAAAAATTACTCTCAAAAAATTCCAACCCAACGAAAAAAAAGATCCAAAAACAATTTCCTATGGCAAACATTTGAGTTTGATGGGGGTCTTTGACGCAATAGCAAGCCAAATAGATAAAATTTTAATTTTTCACTATTTGGGAGCCATTGAATTAGCAATTTACTCATTTGCTGTCGTGCCCATAGATCAAATAAAGGGATTATTCAAAAACATCCATCTTTTAGCCCTGCCCAAATTCTCGCAAAGAACAATAGAGGAAATTAAACAGGGTATTTTAAAAAAGATGTTGAAGTTTGGATTAGTAATATCTGTTATAACTATTATTTATATACTCGTCGCTCCTTTGGTCTTCAAAATATTTTTCCCGCAATATCTTGAGTCAATATCTTATTCTCAAATCTATGCTATTTCTTTAATCGCGACAATCGTAATGCTTCCTATTGCTGCATTGCAATCTATATCAGCAAAAAAAGAACTATATCAGCTCAATATTTATAGCTCTATTATTCAAATAATTGTTCTATTTTTATTCATCTATTTTTATGGCCTCTGGGGCGCAATTATTGCGAGAGTGATTGCAAGATTTATTGGTTTAGGCTTAGCTTCTTCACTGCTTAAAAAAACAAAATAATCTGTATGAATCAAATCAAATGCATTATTTGTAATAAAGATGAAACGAAACAATTGTTTGCCGGCAAAGATCTGCTTCATAAGGTAGACGATACTAAGTTTAATATTGTTAAATGCCTTAATTGTGGTCTGGTCTATTTAAATCCCCAGCCCACCCTCGAGGGATTAAAAAAATATTATCCTCCTGATTATAAAACGTATCAGTCCAAAAAAATAAACACATCTTCACATAAGAAAGGAGTAAACCATAAAGAAGACCAAAGTAGATTACATTTTTTAGATTTTGGCTGCGGGAGCGGAAATCAATTATCAGAAATTAAAAAAAGCCACCCCAATTGGGCACTATATGGCTTGGATATAAATGAATATGCTTGTAAACAGTCTATAGAGAAAGGACTAAATATTTTTTGCGGAGAACTTAAAGACGCAAATTATAAATTTAATTATTTTGATATTATAAACCTGAATAATAGCTTGGAACATCTCAATAATCCCCTTACAACTCTGCAACAATTAAAAAACCTTCTAAAGCCAAATGGAGAAATAATTATTTACGGTCCAAATTTCCGCAGTTTGTCGGCAAAAATATTTAAAAATAAATGGTTTGGTCTTGACTGCCCTCGCCATCTTTATCATTTTACTCCCAAAACAATAAATCAACTTCTGGAAAAAGCTGGTTTCAAAACACAAAAGATTGAATTCGACCCTAATCCGAAAATATTTCTAAAAACACTGAATTATGTTTTTAAGTGTAAAAATGATAAAACGAATTTTATTCTTTCTTATCTATTCTGTTGGCTATTTCGACCCCTGAGTCATCTCTTGGCTAAGTTCGGCTTGACTAGTATGATGACTATCACGGCGAAAAAACTTTGAATAAAAAGCAAAAATCCCCACCACAAAAAACATAATATAAAAAGGATAAATGGGATAGGCATAACGCGGGATGCCATGAATCAAGCTATAAAATAAATTAAAATAAATTATTAACAATAAAATAGGAGCTAAAACGGACAATTTGTTTTTAGATTTCACGATACCATAAACAACCAAAGCAAAAAACAATAACCAAACTAAACGAACAAATATAAGAAATGAGGTTTTAATATAATTTGGCACGTGATTCCAACGATATTGAACGAATAAAGTAGATGCTTCTCTAACAGAAAAATTCTTTGCCGGTAAAAGAGGGCTATTTAATCTTATAAAATCTAATAATGAAGCGGCAACCAACATTACAGGGTTACTAATAATTTCTTTTAGACCATTCTTTATTAGTTGGATTTCAACATCTCCGTATTCCTTTTTAGAATTTTCGATTTTTTCTGCCAAATCAATAGTTAAAGGATGTTTCCACAATTTTTTAATATCAACATCTGGATCAAATTTCTGAACAAAATAGTATCCTACTGTCTGGCCAACCAAATGGGACCAAAAATCATTTTTAATACCATTCATTATTTCGACACGCCGAGAAAAAATCAAACCTCCTTTTGGCGACACAAATTCAAGTTTCCCTTTCTTAAATAAATCCCGCATTATCCAAGGGCTAACCACAATTAACAGTCCTAAAATAAATAGAATAACCCGCTTCCAAAAAAACAATGTTTTAAACTGCTTTCTATAGAAACAAAAAAACCAGGTCAAGATGAATAGTGGTAATAATTGGGCAACACCGTTAAGCAAAATTGCAAGGCCTAATATAATACCAGAACCAAAAAACCATTTTTTTTTACCAGTTTCTTGACTTTTATAAATAAATAACGCTAAAAGCAAAGTTAGAAAAATAAAAATTACTTCACGATGTATCTGCCCTACTTCATTTGCCAAAGGATAACAAAAAGCAAAAATAATTGCCGAGGTTTTAGCAATTTTTTCATGTCTAAACAAAGAACGGACAAGAAAATAAAACAAAATTATCGAAATACAGAAAACTATTAAATTTAAAATTCTTAATGCATCCTGGTTTGGTCCTACTAATTTATAGACTCCGGCAATAATTAATGGATATAATGGCTCTATCAAACTTTCCCTCGTAGAACCATCGTCACTAAATATTCCTTTCTCAATTATATTTCTGCCAATCTTGTCATAAAGAGCCCCATCATCTGTATATGTTCCGTCGGCAAACAATTTATGCTGAATACCAAAATCACCCCAACTCCAAAGCAAGGCACTTAGCAAAGTTAACCCAAGAAGTATAATTAAAAAATATCTATTTTCTTTAATTGTTTGCATAAAACAAGGTAGACAAAAAACTCTTTATATTATATCCTTATAATAAGATTTAAATATAATCCTATATGATTACTATAAATCAAAAATCATCAAAAAGCAAGAAAATATTTGTAGTAATCCCGGCTTATAATGAAGAAAAAACCATTGGTCAAGTTATTCGAGAAGTCAAAAAATACGTTGATAATATTATTGTAGTAGACGATGGCTCAACAGATAAAACTTATGAAACCGCAAAAAAAGAAGAAGTTAGTATTTATCATCACATAATTAACAGGGGTTTGGGCGGGGCGCTAACAACAGGAATTAAAGGGGCGTTACTGGAACATGGTGATATTTTTTTAACATTTGATGCCGACGGTCAGCATAAGGCTCAGGATATTCCAAAAATGGTCAATCCTATAAAAAATGGAGTGGCTGATATTATAATCGGCTCTCGATTATTGGTCCCTTCCAAAATGCCCTTTTCAAGAAAATTAGCTAACCGAATAGCTAATATAATTACCCGTTTCTTGTTTGGAATCTGGACAACTGATAGCCAGTCGGGTTTAAGATGCTTTAATAAAAAAACAGCTCAACTTTTAAATCTTAAAACCAACTCTATGGAGGTTTCTTCAGAAATAATCAAAGAAATTAAGGTTCACAATCTTAAATTAATGGAGGTACCTATTCAGGCTATTTATACTGATTATTCACTTTCTAAGGGACAAAATTTTATTCTTGGCTTAAAAACTTTTGTTAAACTAATAATTCTTAAATTATTTAAATAAAAATATGTTTATCCAATTTTTAATAATTGTTTTTGCTTTATCTGTTATAATAAAAATAATTTTAAATTTTAAAAGGGGGGAAATCTCTTTGAAGGGATTGTTATTCTGGTTAATACTCTGGATAATAATTTTAATAGCTGTTCTGTTGCCTCAAACTACTGCTTTTTTTGCTAAAATATTGGGGGTTGGTAGAGGGGTAGATGTTGCTATTTACTTCTCAATAGTATTGCTCTTCTATCTTGTATTTAGAATATTTATTAAGCTTCAGAAAATCGAAACTAATATCACCGAAATTATCAGAGAAATAGCTCTCAAAAATAGTTCTAAAAGAAAAAAATGACTATTCTTCTCATTAATCCGCCAGGTAAAAAGTCTCTTGTCTGTCCACCGCTGGGACTGGCTTATTTGGCAGCTACCCTCCAAAAATTAAATTATCGAGTTATTATTCTTGATTATTTGTTAGAAAAATTTTCAGAAGAAAAACTATTAAAATTTATAAAAAAAGAAAATGCTTCTATTATTGGCTTAACTGCTGTGACGCCAAATATAAAAAAAGCTCTTTACCTGGCAGAAATAATTAAAAAAAAATTCCCTGAAAAAATTATTATTTTAGGCGGAGCCCATGCCACTCTTAAACCAAATGAAGTGCTAGAAAAAACCGAAAGCATTGATTATGTTTTTCGAGGAGAGGGAGAAATAAGATTTCCAAAACTGGTTGAATATATCTTAAAAAAACAAAATCCCGAGAATCTGCCTGGGTTAACCTTCCGAAGAAATAAACAAATTATCAATACCCCTGACGCTGATTTTATTGAAAACTTAGACGAATTACCCTTCCCGGCCCGAGAATTATTAAACATAAAAAGATATTCTAAATATTTAAATAGTCTTAAAAAACCAGCCACCACTATTTTTACTAGTCGAGGATGTCCTCACCATTGCATTTACTGCTCTAAGCCAATTACTGGTACCAAATTTAGACCCCGAAGTCCAGAAAATATTATTTCGGAAATAGAATTACTTAAAAATAAATATGGCATTAAAGAACTCCAATTTTACGACGACACATTTACCTTAGACAGGAAGCGAGTATTAAAAATCTGCCAACTACTCATTGAGAATAAAATAAAAATTCAATGGAAGTGCGAAACCCGAGTTAATTTAGTCGACAAAGAACTACTCAAAATAATGAAAAAAGCCGGCTGCTATTTAATTGCTTATGGTATTGAATCTGGAAGCCAGAGAGTCCTAAATTTTCTAAAAAAAGGCACTACTATTGAACAAATAAAAAATACTGTCGAAATAACAAAAGGGGTTAATATTCAAATGTTGGGATACTTTATACTCGGCATACCCACCGAAAGCGAGGAGGAAATTAAACGAACCATTAAATTTAGTAAAGAATTAAATTTAGACTATGTCCAGTTTGCTATTGCTACCGCCTACCCCGGAACAGAACTTTATGAAATAGCAAAACAATCAAGAAAGATTAATAACGATTGGTCAAAAAGTTTTTATGCTCTAAGCGCAAAACCACTTATCAGCTTATCCGATGTTTCAATTAACAAGCTTCGTCGCTATCTAAAAACTGCTTATAGATCATTTTATTTCAGACCGAAATACATCTGGAAGAGGATAAGTTCAATAAAATCTTTGAAGGATTTATTATACAATCTACGAGGGCTGAAAATCCTAACAAAAATCTAATTGGATAAACTATCCTAAAAATGATTTTAGCCGCTCAAAAACTTTCTTTATTACATATTTAGGTAAATCCATTAAAAACGGACTGTGCCAAATGTTTTTTGCATTTAAATACAAACGCAATCGCCTGAATCTTTTATAAATCCGGTAAAGCTGATCAGCATTATATAATTCTGAAAGAATAATCGCTTCTTTATGGCCGACTTCAAAATTGACGTTAAACTTCGACCAATCCATATCATCCGAAACCAAATTTCTGGTTTTAGCATATTCCCAGATCGGCGTACCGGGCAGTGGTGTCAAAACATAAACATCAACCAAATCCAAAGGATTATTTTTTATAAAACGATAAGTTTCCATCATTTCTTCTTCAGTTTCATCGGGCGAACCAATAACAAAAGAAGCATTAACCGTAATCCCGTATTTTTTTAGTATAGCCACGGCATTTTTATTGAATTCGACCGAGGCAGTCTCTCCTTTCAAATAACGCAACACCCTCTCGTTGCCCGACTCCAAACCAAGACCGACCGAGACAACACCTAATTTATTTAGGATTTTAGCTACTCCTTTATTAACCAGATTAGCCCGACACGAACCGGTAAATTTTATTTTCCCCAACAACCCCTCTTTCTCCAACAAAACGACAATTTCTTCCAACCGCTGCGGACTAATAATAAAAAGGTCGTCAAAAAAACTAATCATCCTAACGCCGTATCGTTCATAAAGCTCTTTAATTTCCTCAACCACATATTCTGCCGAAAACAACCGAACCTTATTCCAAAATCGAGATGACGCGCAAAAAGTGCATCTATACGGACATCCTCGCGAAGAAAAAATGTAAGAATGTTTTTTTATCTCAAGCAAATCGCGCGCCGACATCTTTATCTCGTCTAAATTACTTATAAGTGGCGCTGGTTCATTCACGACCAGTCGCCCGCCATCATCGCGATACACGATTCCTTTTATTTTTTTTAATTCTTTTTTGGAAAACTCGCCCGCTTTTTCGAACAGACAAAAAAGATCAACGATCGTCCGTTCTCCTTCCCCAATACAGCCCAAAACCGCTTCGTTGGGCAAGGACTGCGGCAACATTGAAATATGAATCCCGCCCATTATAACTGGGATATTTCTATTATGCGCGAAAACCGCGTATTCTTTTGCCAGATTAAAATTTTGCGTAACCGAACTTATGCCCACGATATTCGGCTCAAATTGAGAAATCTGTCTTTTTACTTCAGACTCATTTCCATTCTCTATTATCCGAAAATCAAAATAATCGTCTCCAAAATGAGAACGCAAAGCACTTGCCAAATAAGCCAATCCTAAACCCGGATACCTCGTTTCCACTTCGCTTATGGGATCTATCGCCCTTATAAATAAAACTTTTTTCATTTTTTCCTCGCTAAGACTAAGCAATGCAAACTTAAAATCCAAAACCCAAACGGAGTATTTTTGATTTTGATAATCTCGAAACCCGCCCTACTCAAAATCTTTTCGATACTCCATGGCGAAAAATGATTAATATGGCCGTAATCGGCAAATGCTTCTTTGAATTTTAAAAAAAGTATTCTGGCTATTTTAAAAAAAGTGTCATTGGGAAACACGATGATTAAATCTCCGCCGGGTCTCAAAATCCTCTTTATATTTTCGAGCGCCAAACCTACGTTGTCCAAATGTTCAATCACCTCTGAAAGGATACACAGGTCAATCGATTCTTCTTTTATTTTTAAACCATAAACGTCGCCCAGAACGACTGGTAGGTTGTATTTTTTGCAGATATCAACATTCTCAACAATTACATCAACGCCTAAAATATTTTTATCTTTGTATTTGTTTACTAATTTCTCAAGCGTGATACCTTCACCGCAACCGATATCCAAAATATCCTGATGTTTTTTTTTAATAAAATCGAGTATTTTTTTATCACGCCAATCCCAATACCAACGACCAATGCCACCTTTTCGGTATTGGTCTCTTTGATAAAGAAGCGATGAAGTTTTTTTATAATCGATAGGCATTATTTTTTTCGAAAAACAACACACATTACCCCTGTTCGACCAACCGTTTTTTCTAATATAATATCAATAAGCGTGAAAATAATTTTATTCAAAAAAGAAATAAAAAAATTCTGCCTGTTTTCTATTAGGGGGAATAGTCTATCAGCAAGCTTTTTTCGATTCAGCCCCCGATATAAAAGCGAGTGCATAGACCATATCCAAAAAATTGGGACCGGACTATGTTTAATTTTTTCCAACTTCAAGCCGGCTTTATCCGCTATTTTTTCCAAAGTCTTAGGCGTAAAAAAAGTCCAGTGCCTCGGAAAATGGAATCCACCCCAGTGGCCAGATTTGGCAAATAATTTGGAATCGACGGAATCAAAGTCCGGGGTCTCGCAGAAAAAAATTCCTGAAGGTTTGAGGGCAAAGGCTACTTTTTGAAACATTTGAAAGGGATCCGAAACATGCTCAATGACATTACTTGAATAAATTATGTCAAAATTTTCCTTCGCTAGTTCGACATCCTCAATTTTCGCCTTTATTACAGAATGACCCTTCGCCGCTGTAATATTAATTGCCCTTTCATCGAAATCAATTCCGGTCGTTAGTGCTCCCCGACAACTCTCCCTAAAAACATCTAATGCTCCCCCGCTACCGCAACCAACATCAAGAATTTTTATTTGACTTTGTTTCGGAATAAGTTTTAAAACTTGCCTGATTCTACTCGGAAATCCCAGACAATGATTTAAATAATTCTTGAGGCGCACTAAAAAATTTCTTTTTGTATTTATTTCCGAATACTGTTCATTGTGACAACAATAATTTTTTGGATAAATTATGTCTAATTCTTTTTTATCTGGCCTTGGATTAAGATAGACTAAATCGCAATTTTTACATTTCACTACAAAAAAAAGGTCTTGAGTTGTATCTTTAAATTCATGTTCGCGTCCACTAGAAATTACTTCTCTTTCCCAGGAACCGCATAAAGGACATGGACGGTCTATTTTTGCAATATTTTTATGAAAAGATTTGGCTCTAAAAAGATCCTTATTTTCAGAAAAAACTTTTTCTGCCGTTATCGGATAACTATCGATATTTGCAAGTTTTGCCAAATGATTCTTAATAAATGAAGTTTCCTCGCCGGCCAAACACCGAGGATTGTATCGTTTTAATTCCGGCAACTTTAGCATTTGTTCTCTAATATCAACGAGGGATTCGGTCATTATATTGCCAAAAGAGATATGTAAGAAAGGACAGGGCATCACGTCGCCATATTCAGATACATAGATAACCTGCTTAGCTCCCGGACAACCTATCTCTCCCATATTTTCATAGTTATCTCTCGTTAAAAAAGGGTATTTTTTATGCATTTCTTTCATGTAATCAAGATCTTCTTCGTCACAAAGAATGTCTAAATTACCTTCCAACTCGCCAAATGGAATTAGAGGCGTAAAAATCAATTGCGTTCGCGTTTTAATGGCATAATCAACTAAATCACGAAAGGGTTTTTTTCTTGTACCGCTCCGAGCAACACAAGTAATAATAACCGGGTTCATTCCTTCTTCTCTTATTATATCAAGAGCTTCGAAGCATTTTCTAAACGATCCGGGCTGTCTCCTGAATTCATCGTGCTCTTGTTCTGTCCCGCCGTCTATTGATATACTGATCTGATCAACGCCGGCTTTTTTAAAATCCTTCACTTTTTCTTTCGTAAGGGCAAAGGCGTTGGATGCCAAAGAAATAAAAGTTCTCTTCGGCCTACAAATTTTCAGTAAATTTATAAAATCTGGCGTTATTCCTATTTCTCCACCCACAAAATCAAATGCCATCACGCCAGCCTTAAGACATTCCTTGATTATTGCTGCTTTTTCATAAAACTCCGGCTCTTTAATCCCGGCGTTCCTGAATTTCAATGCGTAACAATGCGAACAATGAAAATTGCATTGGTAGGAAGATGCGAAAACCGCCCCTCTGAGTAAATCTTTCTTAAAAACAAATTTTAAAAAATAGCGATAAGCTGTCTTAATTAAAAATAAAGGTTTATCAACTAAGAGATGCGAATTTATTTGTTTTATCCTAGATTCAAACAATAAGTTAAATATTTTCATTGTTATTCATTTACCTTTTTTCCAATATAATATACCGAGTGCGCCAGTATGTAGCTTTTTTTGCCTTTAGCCAAAATGATGTCTAAAAATTTTATTGGGAATATTAAAATAGTAAAAATCGACTTCATGAGAAGATGAATGGGATGGCACAAAAATGAAAATATTCCAGCAAGATAATCGCTGAAAATGCCAATAAATGCAACGCTGGGACCTCGATAAACTCCGCTTTCTATCTCTTTAAAATCTTCAAAAAGAACTCTTAATCCTTCAATGCTATATCTTTGATAATCATTCGGGTAACTGTGAAATGGATGAACAAATGGCGCTACAATAAAAATCGCCCCGCCTTTTTTCAAAACCCTTTTAATTTCGGCGGTAAATTTATCGGGATACTTCACATGCTCAATAACTGCCTCGGCTATAACCGCATCAAAGGTATCAGCGGCAAAAGGAAGACAACAACCATCTGCCACAATATCAATATTAGGAAATGCCTCAACGTCAAGATTTACAACCCTCCTTCCGTAATTTTTCGAGCCGGATCCTAAATTCAGCACAATAAATCTGTCATCTTTTGTGCCCAAAAAAATACTATGAAATTTTTTCAAAGGATCATAGGGTACAAAATCAGCTCCAAAAATATATTTCAATATTTTAAAAATTCTCGAATTCCTAATACGACTTCGGAATTCAAAATTTCTACTAGACAAAGAATATTCTGACTTGTTGGATTCAATCAAAAAATATGGAACGTTATTTATTATTGGATATTCTTTATTACATTTTAAGCAGAATAAAAATTTTTCCTTCTTTATAAGCAACTCTTTGCAAAACGGGCAAACAATAACATCTGGTTTTAATTTTTCGAAAATAGAAACCATATCTTTATTTTTTGAAAGTTAATTCTTTAAAGCTTAGCCGATATTTGCGCAAAAGCGGATAAAATTCATACCGTGATAATTTTTTATTTCTTTGAATGATTCTCCTTTTCTTTATAAATAGCGGTAATTTTTTAAAAGCGTTAAAATAAGCCTTGAATATCGTTCCCACGGTAGTGAAAACTGAACCCTGTTTCACAAATTGAAACGATGCTCCCCTTTTGGCCAAAACCGCATAAAATTGCAAAATAAATCTGAACAAAGTAAAAAACGGGAAAAGAAATAGAAGTTCTAATGGAAAATTTTTCACGACTAGCCAAATATGATTCCTCTCAACAAGGTAGGCTTTAAAGGACGAATACTTGCCAGCGGTGCCCGAATAATAGTGGTATACAATTGCATTCGGCGATAGAACCGCTTTCCAGCCCGCCAACCTACCCCTTAAACCCAAATCAGAATCTTCACAATAAGCAAAAAATAATTCATCAAAAAGACCAATTTCTTCAATCATTTCCCGTTTGTATAAAGCGGCGCAGGCGCTCGGAAACATCACCTCTTCAATTCTATCATATTGCCCCTTATCAATCTCACCTCTGCCTCTTTGACGCGTCATCCCATCAAGGCAAACATTCACACCCACCGAATCAATCTCATTCTGGCCACTCATCAACAGTATTTTGGAAGCACACATACCAATCTTTCTATCTTTTTGAGCCACCTCGACCAAATTCTCTAACCAATTCTTATCTGTCATTGTATCATTATTAAGCGTCACTATAAATTCTCCTTTGGATACTTTAATCCCTTGATTATTTGCCTCTGCAAAGCCAGGGTTTTCTTTATTTTTTATAATTTTTATTTCAGAGAAATTACTTTTTACAAATTCCACAGATCCATCCGTAGATCCATTGTCTATCAGGATAATCTCAAAATTTTTATAAATCTGCTTCCTGAGAGAATTCAGGCAGGTGGCTAAAAAACGCATGCCGTTATAATTCAAAATAATTATTGAAATAAGAGGATTCATTTATTTAAAAATTATGTAGGCACCTGAAAGTATTAAAAGAACGCCCAAAACTTTAACAACCGTTATTGTTTCTCCTAGAAAAATCCAGGAGAATAAAAAAAGCAAAACAAAAAATATAGCTCCACTTATAGGAAAAGCTGTGGTGAGATCCATTTTTGAAATAACCATCAACCATAAAAAAGCGCCGCCAGCCGCAATAAGTACACCAATAATGATAAACTTGTTCTGAATTAATTTTAAAATAATTACACCCAAATCATGAAAACCAGCTATTTTTAATTCGCCGATTATTTTAAGACCTTTTTTTAAAAATGTCTGACTAAATATCGTAAATAATGCTACTAATATGGTCAATAATATATTTTTGTACATTATATTTATAATATAATCCTTTTTCGTATTTGATGCAATGGCCACGATAATTTTATTCCTGATTTTAAAATCTTTATTATGCTATTTCTCTTCTCGTGTCTTTCGGTTTTGATAAAAAGATAAAATACGCTCAATTGGAAAAAAATAAAATTTATATTTAAATCTTAAATCAATCCACCAATTTAATAATGCGTATATGCCCATTTTTTTTAACAATAAATGTTTCCAACTTTTTTTAAGTTTAAGATGGTTTTCGCTAATAATCCTTTTTAAAACAAATAAATCTTTTAATAATAGGACTTTCCCAATGTGAGACTTGCTTGTCCATGGAGTGGTTACGCTAGTTAGTCCAAACCCACCCCATTCTTCCAGGTTTTTTGGTTCTTTAAATCCTTGTTGAAGAGCTAACTCATACAAAGAAGTGCCAGGATAGGGGGTGTAAAAAAATAAGAAAGTTTTGGCAAGAGGATTGACTTTAAAAATCCTACAGATTAGTTCAAACGTGTTATTTAGTTCTTTTTTTGGTGGTATTGTGGGAAAACTGGTCATAAATGAATTTAGGATATCAATATCATATTTTCGGGCTTTTCTATTGCATTCTATCGCCATGTCTATTGAAAGTTGCTTATTAATTAAATTTAGCGTTTCTTTGTCTCCTGATTCAGCACCGATTAAAAGTTCTCTGATTCCTGCCTTTCGCAAAAGCTTCCATTCATCATCAGTATATCCGGCTAATTGGTCTGCCCTGCCATTAACCGTAGAAAAGCTTAAATGTATATTGCGTTCCAATAATCCAGAACAGATATCCAAAACCCTCTGCTTATTTACGAAAAAATTAGAATCTCTAATTTCTACACCATCAATATTGTAGGTTTTAACTAAATACTCTAATTCGTCAACTACTCTTTCGGCCGGATAAGCATCCCATTTCCTGCTAAAAGCAGGATTAGACAAATAACAAAAAGCACAATTAAAAACACATCCCGAGCTGGTGATATAAACCAAACTTCTGCTGGCATAATTATTTTTCCTAATATATTGTTCAATACTATCGCCCAAAACATGGTATGGGAATAAAGGATAATCATTTATACTTTTAAATGGCCTTGTCGGATTATCGATTATTTTCCCGTCTTTTTTAAAAGTTATCCCTCGAATATCGTCATAACTCTCATTGTTGTTTAATCTATGGACAAGCTCAGTAAAAGTATCTTCTCCCTGTCCCTTGACCACGATATCCACCAATGGATGTTCAACCGTTTGAATGGGCTTAATTGTAGGATGGATTCCTCCCCAAACAATAGGCACGTTTGGATTTTTTTCTCTTACCAATTTGGCGAATTGTAATCCGTCATAAATTTGATAACCCGTCATAGCTGTTATGCCGACACAAAGCGCTTTGTCTGCGTACATCAATGCCTGATTCTTATCAAAAGAATGAAAGATTTTAATATCATATCCCTCCTTTTCTAAAAACACAGAAATTGCTATTAGATTCAACGGGGTTTCTCTTTTCCTGTCTTCAGAAGGATTAGGCATAAAAAGTAAAATTGTTTTTTTCATATTTTCTGTTTTATTTTACATGCCACAACCCTAATACAATCTTCCTCTTTTATATGGTAATCCCTAGGTTCTTCTTGTTTAATCCCTATAAAACCGTACTTTTCTAATTCTGTTTTTATACGTTCATAATTCCAGCCCCAAAGATGAACATCGCCTAAAAATCTTTGGGCGCCAAAAATGTTAAATAATCTTTTTTCGTCCCCTTCTTTTAAATATGCTTCTATATTTTTATCAAAATCCGGAAACTCCATAACCAACTCTCCCCCTGGTTTTAAAATTTTATACCAATTTGAAAAAACATAAGGAATTTCTTTTATCGAAAAATGTTCTATTAAGTGATAACATTCTATTCGCTCAATTGATCCAGGGGGGAACGGCAAATTAATTACATTTAATACATAATCGGTTATCTTTGTTTTATTGTAATCAATATTTATAAATCCATCCTTTTTTTGACGACCGCAACCCAGGTGCAGTTTAATATTTTTCTCTTCTATAGAAAACAAACTGTATTTCAGTTTCAAATACCAATAAGTAGAAAATCTTCTAAGAGAATTTGAGTTTTTACCAAAATAAGTTTTCCTGGCCTTAGTATAAAAATTAGGAATTATTTTTTTAATTTTTTCTTTCATTTTTGTCTACCATTAAAAATAAAATCTCTTTTAATTGTTTTCCAATAACAACAGAACTTGCCCGTTCTTCAAAAACCTTTCTGGCGCCATAAGAAATTTTCTTTC
Organism: Patescibacteria group bacterium; assembly: GCA_018897295.1. Taxonomy (NCBI): domain Bacteria; species Patescibacteria group bacterium. The sequence goes on along the minus strand of JAHILA010000014.1, from coordinate 42,455 downwards.
TCATTGCCTCTTCGTGTTTTAATTCAATAATTTTGTCGGCTAAATCATTCGAATCGGCCATTCTACAAAAAAGAACGCTCTCTTTATTTATCAACAATTCGCGCACGGCACGAGAATCTCCCGTAATAAATGGCTTCCCCATGGCCATTGACTCATATACTTTATTGGGAATAACAAGCATCGCTTTTTGAGTTCCACCAAAAATTCCCAAACACACATCGGCCTCTTGAATATGTTTTGGCAATTCCTCATAGGCTATTTGATCAATTAATTTAATATTGGTTAAATTATCTAAATTTTTTATCTTATCTTCATATAGTTTTCCTTTGCCGATTATTTCAAAACAAATATCTTTTTCTTTTTCTAAAATTTTTGCCGCATTGATAATATGCTCGAAACCATGCATTGGAGTAACCTTGGCATAAAAAAGAATCGTAAAACATTCATGATAAATTTGAGGTCGAGGACAAAAAACATCCTCAATCGTCCCAACAAAAATTCTTTCGAATTTATTCCTTGGCAATTTAAAAGTTTTAACAAAATATTTAATATGTTCTTCTGTATCTAATAAAATCTTATCGGCTAATTTACAGGAAAACCAATCAGCAAAATAATAAAATTTGGCTTTTAAAGAATTTGTACCTAGTTTTTTCCTTTCAATTTCAGTAATGTATTTAGAAGCAAAAACATCAAAAATAACTGGTTTTTTGCTTAAAATCTTTGCCAAAAACATAATGTAATGACCTGGAAAGCCAACTACTATACAATCATATTTATCTTTAATTTGCCGATGTTTTTTTATTAACCTGAAAACAAGAATAGGAAATTTCTTCCAGCCTAAAAATCTGGAACAACATTCAATAATCTCTACTCCGTTTTCTTTTAATCCCTTAATCAAAACGGCGTTTCGGGAAAAACTTTGTTCATATGTGCCAAAAAAACAAACTGTCATAATTTAGATTTTAAAATATTAAAAGCTTTATGAATTTTCCTTAAAAAATGAATAAACCAAAGCCGTAAAGAAAAAAATATTGGTTGATAAATCGGCACTTCTTTATAATTAGGCAAATTTTCATATTTTTTATTCCAATTAAAATTTTCTGGCAAGCATTTATTTTTATAATCAGCAAATAATTGAGTGCCTGGATATAATACCGTATAAGGCCCAATAGCAAATTCTTCAGGAGTTAATTTTAATCTAAATATCAACCAAAAAGTTTTTATAACGTCAAAAATATTTTCGTCTGGATAATTAAAAATAAACGAACCGCGAGCAGAAATACCATGTTTTTTAACTATTTTAACCGCCTTTATAATTTGATTGGGTAAAATTAATTTATTCATTTTTTTCAACATTTTTTTACTGCCGGATTCAATACCAAAAGAAATCATAACACAACCAACCTCTTTAATTGCTGTAACAATTTCTTCATCTATAGAATCAACTCTGCCATAACAGGCCCATTTAAATTTTAAATTTTCCTTTTTAACTTTTTGACAAAACTCCAATATTCTATCTTTATTTACTAAAAAATGATCATCATAAATGAAAATATGATAACCGGGAAACTTAGGCAATAAAATTTTTAATTCCTCAATTATATTGTCAATAGAACGAAATCTTATTCGACCATAATTTGTTTCTTTGGCAGCACAAAAACCGCAATTAAAAGGACATCCGCGGCTACTAATTATCGGTACTGACATAGGTTTACCTTTAATGGGTACCGTAAGCTGATAATCATCCATATTGATTAAATTAAAATCTGGAAAAGGATATTCGTCCAGGTTTACTACTATACGACCAACGTGATTTTCTTTAATCGCGCCTTGTCTGGTTCTATAAATGATGCCTCCAATATTTTCAAAATCTTTCTTGCTATTCAAACAATCAATAATTACTCTCATTGCATTCTCTCCATCATTTGTAACTAAAATATCCAATTCGGGTAAATTTTTAATTGTTTCCTGAGGACAAATGGTTGGATGGGGTCCACCTAAAATAGTAATTATATTTGAATCAATTTTTTTAAGCAATTTAATAACGTCAAAAGATTCAAATCGCTCGTGAGAATTACAAGTGACACCGGCTATTTTGATATTTTCTTCTTTTATTAATTTTTCTAATTCTTCTTTCATATCTCCCTTAAAGACCATGAAATCCCTTAAAATCACCTGATGGCCACCTTGTTTCAAGAAGGAAGCAATATACATTAAACTAAGCGGTGGACCAGCCCCCTTGGCGCTGAAAAATGATTTTGGTTTAATTAATAATATTTTCATCTTTTTTTAAAAAATCTATTATTCTCTCGGCCCGTTTATCCCATGTGTATTTTTTAACATCCTCTGACGCCCGGCTTAAAATCTTTTCTGCTAAAAATGAATCATTCAAAATGGTTTTAATTCCCTCTGCCAGCATTTTGGGGTTATTTGGCGCTATTAAGATTGCGTTATTATTGTTGAGAATTTCTCTAATTGACGGTAAATCTGAAGCCACAATTGGTTTCCCGGCGGCCATATATTCAAACATTTTCATTGGTGAAATATAATAAGCATAATGCTCTATCCAAGGAAATGGCATAGTAAGAATATCCATAGCCTTCGCATAAAACGGAACCATTTCTGTCAATTGATATTTTATAAAAATGCACTTATGTCCAAAATTATATTTATCAGCCATTGTTTTATATTCTTCTATTTCGTCTTCTGTTCCTCCAACAAAACACATACTTATGTCTAAATCGTCTAAAAATCGAAGCGATTCTATCATTGTTTTTATGCCTTTTTCCTGGCCTTTTGTTTTAAACCTGCCAATAAAACCAATTAGATTTTTATCGAGGGGTAAATTTAATTTGTGGCGGATGGATTGTGTAGAAATATCAATTGCCTCAAATGCCTTTAAATCAACTGCATCGGGCACAACAATAATTTTATCCTTAGAAACATTAAATTTTTTTATAAGCAAGTCCTTAAAATAATTCGTAATAACAATAAAATAATCAACATGTTTTATAATAAATTTTTCTTTTGATGTCTTTTCAAATCTATGATACTCTAAAGCTATTTTATAATGGAAAAGATTTTTCAAAAGGCTCAATATTAAAAGCAAGTTTGAATCCCTACAATAAACAATATTATAATCTTTTTTGTTAATATTTTTAAAAAAGAATTTAAACGTCCAAAAAAAATAATAAAAAGTTCTCAGTCCTTTTTTATTAAAGCCCACTTCTTTATAATTAACGCCTTTTAACGACTCAAAAGCATTAGCAATAATCAACAAAAAATCTTTATTTAATAACTTATAAAACCCTCTTGAAGTATTTAAAATCTGCTGACTATTGGCCATTTGTGAAGGAAATTGATTAGATGTTAAATAGATTAGCTTCATTTATTTTTGCATTTAAAAATCAATTGATAAGAAATTAACGATGGAAAAATTTTTGCCAGCCAACTATACTTTTTCTGAATAACGGGATAAATTCTAACCTGTTTAAACTCTTTGTTTAAAATTTGTTTAAGTTCTTTATAAGAAAAATGATTAATATGTACAGGATCGTTTAATGGTGTTCCTTTTTTCCTGCCAAAAAGAATCCTAAAACGATTTTTCAAACTAAAAGCATTGGGAACCGAACCAATAAATAATCCATCTTCTTTAAGAATGTTTTTAATTCTTCCTAAAACCTTTTCGGGAAAATAGAGATGCTCCAATATCTCACTGGCCACTACAACATCAAACTCTTTGGATAAATCACAATCATCATTTAAATCAAGCCATTTTGTTCTTATATTAAGTTTCTCTTCGCATCTTTTTAAAGCTTCGCAATCCACGTCTACGCCCAAAACCTCGTTTCCTTTAATAAAATATTTTGTTAAAGCACCATCTCTACAACCCAAATCCAAAACCTTTTTCTCTCGACCAATCCATTCGGAAAATAACTTTCCTTTAATTATTCCAAAAGAAACGAAATCTTCTCGTTTTTCGGCTGTGTGATGATAGTGATAAATTTTATTAAGAGTTTCTTTGGACATTTTTATTTAAAATTTAAAAAAATAATCAATTCCCGTTTTAACCAATTCTTTCAATTCGCCGAATGATTTTATTTTTCTTAGCTTATTAAATCCTTTTTTAAAAACATTGCCCTTAATTCCCAAGCCTCTTACCATAATTGCTTTTATTTTCTCCAATTCAGCACCAGGCCATTCCATATAAAACAAAGATGGATCGGTTCCGGCAACTTTATATTTTGGCGACTGGTACGGGCTGTTCCAGGAAAAATCTTTCGGCATCAATCCTCGTTCTTTTGCCATCAATTCCAGCTCCGTGCCTGGATAAATAACCGTGAAGCCGTAAGCGGGATAAGAATTTTTAATCTTGCTCAATTCTTTCATCAGGCCTATTGTTTGTTTTAAATCATCTAATGTTTCTTCCGGCAAATTAACCATAAAATTGGTAACCACTACCATGCCGACTTCCGATGACCATCGCACGGCATTCAACACTTGTTCAACGGTGATGTTTTTCTTAATAATTTTTATGATTCTCGGACTCCCAGATTCAACACCAAAACTGATTCTGATGCATCCTGCTTTTCCCATTAATTGCAGTAATTCTTTGTCTACGGTATTAACCCTTGCCCGGGCATACCAAATTATATCCAGTTTCCTTTTGATAATTTCTTCACAAACAGCCGTAACGTGGCTTTTCACCATGGTTAAAGTGTCGTCCCAAAAATCAAAACCGTGATAGCCGTATGTCTTATGCAAATACTCAACCTCGTCAATGAAATTTTTCGGACTTCTTAATCTCAGTACTGATCTGGCGTTAGCGCAGTAGACGCATACATTTGGGCATCCCCTGGCGCTTAAAACGCCTACAGAACGAACGTTTGTGCCATCTATGGGCTTGTTATACTCTTTAAGGTCAAATAGGTGCCAAGCGGGCATTGGAAGCTCATCTAAGTTCATTATCAAATCAGTTAATGGTTTTTCTATAATCTGGCCATTTTTATCTCTATAAGCCAATCCTGAAACTTTTGAAATGTCCCCTTTATTTTCCAAAACATCTAATAATTGAACAATTGCTTTTTCACCCTCGCCTCTGATAATATAATCTATTTCTGGAACCAATTCCAAAGCATTTTTCGCTGTCAAAGAAAAATGCGGGCCACCCATTAAAACAATTACATTTTTATTTTCCTTTTTTAGTCCCTTCGCCAAAGCAATCGCCTTAAATCTGTTGTCGGTAATAGAATGTATACCAACAACATCCGGATTTTTAGCCAGTATTTTCCCAGCTGCTTCAGACGCGGTCAAACCATAAGTATGAGCATCAAAAATCTCAACCTGATGATGGCTGAATTTTTCCATATAGCCGGCAATATAACCAATGCCCAAAAACGGCAGACCCTTTCTTTCCAAGTCGCCTTCTGCTCTAGGACTAGTTGTAAGAATTAATTTCATTTAAATAATTTTACAAATATATCAATCACTTTATCTATTGAATATTCCTTGATTTTTTGCAATTCTTCTTTTCTGAAATCTTCGTATACCCTTTCGTCCGATATTAAGTTTTCTATTTTATGGGCAAACATTTCGGCGTCTCCTGACCTGACTAGAAATCTTTGAGCGATTTCCGAAGAAATTTCCCTGACTGCTCCGATATCGGAAGCAATATAAGGAACGCCCATTGCCATTGCTTCCAACAACACTCTCGGAAATCCTTCTTCCATAGACGGCATGATAAATATATCCGTCTTTTCGTAATACTTAATTATATTTTCATTAGGAATGGCTCCCAAAACTTCGATAATTTTTTTTAATTTGTTTTCCTCTATTTCTTTCAATAAATCATCTCCATACGGACCATTGCCTGCAACCAATATTTTGTATTTTGTATTTAGTATTTGGGATAAATGTTTTGCTATCGGCACAATCATATCCGCGCCCTTCCTTTTTGAAAGCCAATGAATAAATAATAAAGTCTTTTCCGCCCGAGGCGGACCAGCCTTGGGCTGGAAGTTTCCCGGTTTAAATCTTTCCAGGTTTATCCAATTAGGCATTACTTTAACTCTTTCCGGACTCAGATGATAATGTTCAATATATCCTTTCTTCATCCCCGCGCTGCCGGTTACCAGATAATGAGACCATTTCAAGCACAATTCATATCCTATTTTTGAAGAATCTTTTTTCTTAAACAACCAATTCATGGCACAATTCCAATAATACGACTTCCCGCCGAAAACCCTGGATATAATTGCGGCGTTGGTTCCGCCGATATAACAATAATGGGTATAAAAGTTTTTATATCCTTTAATTCTGGCGATTAAAACAGCAATAAAACTCTCAATAAAGCGAAAAGGGATAAACTTAAATTTTTGGATATAAATAAATTTTATATCCGGCATAACACTCCCGATATCTTCTTTGTTGCTACTACTTCTTTCTACGATTAAAAATATGTCCAGTTTTTTAGACGCCTTTTCCAAAAATTCATACAGATGGAAAAAATGGCTGTCTGTTTTGGAATTATAATCAGGCAGAACGTAGCAAAGCTTGATATATTTTTGCATAATTTTCAATTACTTTTTTTCTTTCAAATCGTTGGATTGTTTGGCAGCCGTTTTCAGCTATCTTCTGCCTTAGATTGTCGTCCTTTAATAATAAAATTATCTTCTCAGCAATATCCTCGGCATTCCATTTGATAAATATTCCATTTTCACCATGCTTAATTATATCCAGCATCACCCCGACTCTGCTTGTAATAACCGGCACTTTACAAGCCATTGCTTCTAAGGTTACTCTCGGTCCACCTTCGTTAAATGACGGCATAACTAAAATTTTTGATTGATTATAAATTCTCGCCAAATCATTTATGGTCGGCAACCAACCGACAAATTCCACATTATTTTCTAATTTATTCTTTATAATATATTTCTTGATCCTTTTCTCCAACGGCCCACTTCCAATAATTACAAGCTTGATGTTTGGAATCTGTGATTTGAGACTTCTCACTGCTTTCAGTAATAAAAATATACCTTTATTCTTCGCTAATCGACCGGAAAAAACCAAGTCATATTTTTTTTCTGCGGCATTGGGTTTAAATACTTCAAAATCGATATAAAATGCCGGTGCAATTTTTATCTTTTTCTCATCAACCCCTGCTTTTTTCAAAAATTCTGGTGTTTGTATCTGATTAATCACTCTAATTGCTTTAGCTCTCTTTGAAAAAAAATTTATAAAATATTTAGTTAAAATTTTATAAAACCACTCCTTAAAATTCCCTGCTTTGGGATAACCAGTGATATGCATTACTTCTAAAAAGTAAGGGGTTTTTATTTTATTGTAAAGCCACAATCCGCCAATATCATTATAAAAAGGAGGATAGCTATGAATTGTGAACAAATCAAATTTCTGCTCTTTATAAATCTCTGCTCCTTTTTTAAAAATAAACCACGGCTGAAGGATTAAAGGCAAATTAGAACTATGCACATATACGTTATTAAAAAATTTTTGAACACATGGTTTTGCTTGCCCGCCGAAGCACCCGCCTGCCGGCGAGGCAGGTTGGCGAAGGCGGGGACAGATAATATCAATCCTCTCCCAATATTTAGACAATTCTTCCAACACATAATAAAATGGCCCTTTTTTGCCCTGAGCCAAGGCTGTATCGCCTGAAATGATTAAAAGTTTCATATTACTTGAATTTTTTAACAAAAGAATGGATTTTTCTTAAAAATTTTCCGATTAACCCTTTTTCCTCGATTGCCAACCCGGCAAAATATTCAATAACTGGTATATCAATGGCGAATTTAAAAAACTTTTTCCTGATTCTATATTCAACCCATTTGTTTAGAAATCCGATTTTATAACTGAAAAATTTGAAATACTCCCTGACTCTCCACACTTTTTTGGCATCAACCCAAGGAGATAAAAAATCTTTTCTAAATCTATCGATGCTTCCCCAGTCTTCTGTTTTAATCGGCGGATTAAATCCTTGTTCTATTGCAAATTTATACATCAATGAGCCAGGATAGGGCAAATATGCCCCAAGCGTAAATCCTGCCCTAGCATGTATTTTGTGAACCCAAGACATCAAATCAAGAGTTTTATTAAATTCTTCTTTTGTTTCTGTGGGTAATCCGACTATTGTAGAATAAGTGACGTAAAGATCATGCTTCGCCAATATCTCTACACCTTCTTTTATTTTATCAACTGTATAACCTTTATTGATTAATTTCAGCATCCTGTTGCTGCCCGATTCTATGCCAATAAGCAGTTCGCTGACTTTTAATTCTTTTAATCTTTTCGCCAAATCATCAGTAATCATATCAATTCTGATTTCTGTATGCGCTGGTATGTCAATTTTTTCCAATATTTCCAATGCTCTTTGACTATCAATAAAAAAATTATCATCATAAAATTTTATCGCATCAACTCCGTATTCTTTTTTTAAAAAATTGACGTCTTCAACAACTGAATTTACTGACCAAACCCTCCATCTGTTTTTATTAAATGCCCTGTTATAACAAAAAGCGCAATTAAAAGTGCATCCACGGCTTGCTTTATAAGCTATTGTCCGCGTTGCGCCTTTCAACCGGAAAAGATATTTTTCAATATCAACCAAACTGAAATCCAACCTGTAATCATCCAGATTTTTTATGAATTCCCGTGGCTGGTTGATTACTATTTTCTTGTTTTTTTTGTGCCCCAGACCCGCTATATTATCAAAGCTTTCACCATTTTTCAATTTATTAGCAAATTCTATGATTGTTACTTCTCCTTCGCCAATAACAACATAATCAATATAATCTTCTTCTAGGCATTGTTCAGGCAGAAGAGACGGATGGATCCCGCCCCAGGTAATCGGAAGCTGTGAATTTTTTTCTTTTATTTTTTTACTTAATTCCGCGCTGTGTTTGGTTTGCATTCCTGTCATTACCGAAATACCGACAAATTCCGGATGCATCCCGACAATTTTATCAGCTGCCTTATCAATGATTTTCTCGTTAATATTAATTAGTTTCACTTCAAACCCTGCTTTTTTCAGAGCGCTGCCCACAGATAAAATTCCCAAAGGCAAGGTAACTTCGGAATGGTCTTTGGAATAATTAATTTGGATTAAAACTATCATGGTCTTAAAACGTTTAATGTTTCTTCCAGTATTATTTCTAATTTAAATTTCTCTAATGTCTTTTTTCCGTTCTCAATAAATTTTCTTCGCAAATTTTCATCTTTCCATAATCTTAAAATAGCATTTTTTATTTGCTCTTTATTATTATACTCAACCAATAATCCATTATAACTGTTTCTGACGATTTCGGGATTCCCACAAACATTGGTTGTAATCACAGGCAATTCGCAAGCCATTGCTTCCAAAAGGATATGCGAAAATCCTTCATACCCGGAATTCAGTACGAAAATCATACTTGTCTTAAAATACGCCATTAGTTCATTATGAGATAATTTAGTCGCTATAACCAATTTGAATTTCGGATTTTCTTTTAGCAAATCCGACATTATCTCATCTAGAGTATCAAATCCTTTCCATGGCTCTGGCCTACCAGCTGAAATAATTATATCGCCATCTAAATTCAAATTTTCAATTTCCGATTTCCAATTTTCAATTCCCGAAAAAGCATTATAAATAACCTTAATTTTATTCTCATTAATCCCCCAGCCTTTTACTATTTTCTTTAAAAACTCGCTCGGGACAATAATTTTGTCCGCGCTTTTACAAACTTTTTTCTGAATTCTTCTTATTCTTTCAATTCTGGAATTATATTTTTTATTTTGGAATTCTTCAATTAATTCTTTAACGCCAAATTGATTTACCCCTTGTTCCCAGGCATAATCACCAACAACTTTAATCACAAATTTCTTTCTCAAAATTTTACTCACCCACATTGTTGGCAAACCAGCTGCTAATGGACCTTGGGCATAAATTACATCGCAATTTCTGGCTAATTTCAAAAGGTTCCAAAAATACAATAAATATCTGAATAATTTATTTTTTCTTAAAATTCTGACAATTTTAAAATTTTCATTATCTTCTTGTTTTTTATCCGAATAACAAATCAAAGAGACATTAATTCCTTGTTTAGTAAATTCCCGCGCAGTAGTTTGCGAGTATGTTGCTGGTCCGCCAATATCCGGCGGGTATATTCCTGATGCAATTACGATTTTCATATAAATATATTATTCGAATCTACAAATTAATATTCGAATCTACTAATAAATGTTTTTTTCTAACCGAAGCTATAACCACTTCATAAACTCCAAATAGAATTGCGACATAGAACAAATCACCAATTAACGTACCTCTGAAAAATGGCAATGCCATTGTAAAACACTGACTTAAGCCATTTAAAGTGTGCGGATACCACGAATAGAACGCCCAAACAGCAAAATTGGTAATCAGAAAAAACAAAACAGAACCTAAAACAGTTCCGCCGATTATTGTGCCTATATTTTTATGTTTCTTAATAAATAATCCGATTAAACCAACCAAAATAAAACTTAAGTATACCCCTGCCATTAATTTGGCATCGTAAAAACCAATAAACAAATCACTGACAAATATCGCAACTATCGGAACGATCAAGGCATATTTTTTATTAAGATAAACTCCGCCGAATAATGCCATTGCCGCAATTGGCGCAAAATTCGGAAAATGCGGAGCAAATCTCAGCGCTGCTCCGATGACCACAAAAGCTATTGCTAAAAATGGAATAACTTTTTTCATATTTCTTGCCCGCCTGCTTGCGCTTCGCGCTTGCGGCGGGTTACTTCTTAATTATTATTTATTGTTTTAGTATATAACTCTTTTAATTTCCTCACTACCTGATCCCAGTTATATATTTCCCTAACCATTTTCAAACCATTTACTGTCAGTTTTTGATATAATTCTTTGTCTGCTAAAAGTTTTTTTATCTTTTCGGCAATATCCTTCGGATTTCCCGGCTCACAGAAAAGACCCGTTTCTCTATCTTTTAAAAAATCGGGTATCCCGCCCACAGGAGTTCCGATAACCGCAACACTGCATGCCATTGCCTCCAAAAAAACTATCCCGAATCCCTCTGCTAAAGACGGCCTGACAAAAATATCCGCGCAAGCAACATATTTGGGTAATTCACTATGGAGAATATCCCCCAAAAGGAAAACTCGGTCTTCCAAGTTAAAATCCTTTATCATTTTCTCTAATTTTTCTTTTTCTGAACCACTGCCGCAAATCATTAGTTTAAAATCAAAATCCTGAAGATATTTTACCGATTCAATTAAATCGTGCGTTCCATTCTTATGCTCCAGCCGCGAAACGCAAACAATTAAATTTTCCGCATCAAACCCAAGTTCTTTTCTGGTTTTTAATTTATCAACATCCGGCCTAAATCTTTCCCAATTAACTCCATTCGGGATCATCTCAACTTTCTGCACATAGTATTGCCTTATATGGTCTGCCAAATAATTGCTTACTGCGTGGCAATAATCAGCATTTTTAAAAACCGCCTTTTCCATCTTTTTATAAATCGCCTTAATGATATTGATATTCAAGCGTGGATGGTATACACTAAAATCAGCCGATTGAATAGTAAGTAAATATGGGACTTTTGTCAGTTTTTTTAATATCAAACTGATAATTCCGCTCAAAAACCCTTGAGCATGGATTAGCTCTATTTTCTCTTTTTTAATCAATTTAATTGACTTAAAAAAAATCCATATCATTGCCCCAACAATAAACCATGGCTTGCTATAAGACAGGTTTTTCAGCGACCAGGGCGAGGTTCTGAGTATTCTTAAATTGTTGTTTATTTCTTTGCTGGGCGCATTCGCAACCCTGCTGGTAATAACAAAAACATTATCGGTTTTGCCGATTCTCTCGGCAATATTCTGAGAGAAAATCTCAAAGCCGCCGATTATTGGAGGATAATGTAAAATTGGCATCAAAATACGCATGGTATTATCCGAATGATACGAATATGTATCCGAATCAACGAATGCTTATTAATTTAAATTATTTTTACTTAAAACTCTTTTGGGACTTAAATAATATTCTCTGAAATTTACAATTAATCCAAGTTCTTTATTGTAAGCGTTCAAATATCTCTTCATTTGATAATAATCGTCTTTAGTAATAATGCGTTTAGCCTTTAAGTCTAAAATAATCGTTTCTTGTATTATAAAATCTGGAATGTTTCTTCTTTCGTTTTCACCATTGAATGACGGCGGCAATGGTATCTCTCTTTTATATTCAACTTTTTCTATTTTAAATAAGTTCTCGAGCGCATCAGCATATTGCAATTCATTATAAAATCGCCCCAATTCATTATGAATTCTGAAACATAAACCACAAACTTTATATGATAATTCGGGATATAAAACATCTTTATAAACTTTTTCCATAAATATATTATTCGAATGATACGAATATGTATCCGAATCAACGAATTATTTGTAGATTCGCATATTAATTTGTAGATTCGGATAATAAAATTATGTATTTTGCGCATCCACAATTTAAAAAATTCCCCTTACGAGTATTCTTCAGAAAATTTTCTGAAGCTGATTTAAAAAATAAATTAGCTAAGATTTTTCCTGATTACCAAATTATTTTCACTAACTCTGGCAGGTCTGCTTTCCGGCTAGCAATACAACAGCTGAATCTAGAAAACTCTGAAATGATTATGCCTGCCTATATCTGTGATATTTTAAAACCGATTTTAGAAAAATATAATATTAAGCCGGTTTATCTGGATACGAATCTCAAAACTTTTCATGCTGATTCTATTGATATTGAGTCAAAGATTACTCCACTGACTAAATCTATTTTAATCTGCCACACTTACGGACTGCCAATTGAAATGGATAGAATCCTGGGAATCGCCAAAAAATATAATTTAAAAATCATTGAGGATTGCGCGCATATTGCGCCACCGATGTCCCCTGAAAAATTCGGGGATGCTTTATTTTTCAGCTTTGCTAAATTGTTTCCTGTTATAAACGGAGGAATGCTGATTTGTAAAAATCAAATCGAATTAGAATTGCCAAAATATAAATCAAGATTATTTAATATTGTAAAATTTTTGAGGTTGTTTCCAATGCTGGCTGGATTGTCGGAATTGTTTAGGAGAATTAATCCGCCTTCGCCCCTGCATCTACGGGGCTACGACGAGACAAGAAAGGCATCAAAAGGATGTTTAAAAATTGTAAATTACTATCTGGATAATCTTGAAACCAATCTCAATAAACGAATCAACTTGGCAAAATACTTTCAAAAGAAATTAACAGAAATAGGTTTTGAGGTGCCTGCCTCATCGGCAGACAAGCAGGAATCTGAAAATAATACTTTTACCTATTTATCTGCGCTTGTGCCTAAAAATACAAACCGCGACGAATTATTCAATAAATTAAGAAAGAAAGGGATTTTCTGTTCGCGTATCTGGCAAAAACCATTATTTAACGAATTCCCTAATACTGCCGAAACTGCAAAACGCATTATTAATTTCCCTCTTCAAAACTGGTTTACTGAAAAAGATATTAATAAAATTACAGACGGTATTTTATCAAGTATGGGCTAAGTTTTTTAATTATAAAATTCGGCAATAATCCCCAAATAAATCTGATTATTTTTGATGAACGGAAAGATTCTTCCGTTCTTTTTATTCCAATCTGATAAATTGGCCACTCTGTTCCTCCCCACCCGCGCTTGAAAATTTCCAAATCCGAACCTTGTGGCGAAGCGCCTAAATCAAGAGTAATATTTTTGCCAATTAGACCCTTTATCTTTTCCCATAAAATAAGGTGCGCTATGCCGAAATTATGGTATTTGTAATCCGAGGCGCTCAAGAAATAATGGATAAATCCACCCGCTTCGCCGCGAGGCGAGCTATATTTCAGAAACAAGGCACCCCCCACGATTTTACCCCTATAAGAGGCCAATAACAGCTCGCTAGACGGGTTTTGACATAGAAATTGAATCAGGGGCCATGGATAAGGAATGGTCTTCTTTTGTCTCAAATTAGCCGCATATAAATCGTAGAATTTCTTCAGTTCTTTTGGGTTTTTATAAGCCCTGATTTCCAAACCTTGCTCCTTGGCATTTCTGATTTCCTGCCTCAAAGTTTTACGTAAAGATTCCCAGATTTCCTGTTCTGATTTATTTTCCAGATATAACCAATAGCTTGATAAATTACTTGAAGAGCGCGGATTACCTAAAATTTCTGAAATCCGCGGATGAATTTTAATTTTAATATTATCACCAAATTCTTTAAAAATATCTCTTGTAAATTCTTCCCACATAATACTTCCCTTTAGTGGTAGTGGTCCGCCATATTCACAAAAAGGCAAAGAAATTAACTTTTCCATGCCTGTTGACAGGCAGGTTTTTATCCGCCCAAAAACCAATATTGCCTCATCATACTTATACAAATAATATTCAAATTTTAGCCACTTAAATTCTTTTTCCAAAAATTCATGCCATTCTATAGAATGAAAAAACGTCTTAAAAAGCGTTTTATCCAATAATGCCTTAAATTCGGGCTTATTTAGCTCTTGGAAATTACCCATATATTTGTATTAAGAATAGCATTTTCACAGCAAAAAAACAACCCCAAAACAATGAAAAATGTCCCGACCCATGTCGGGATATTTTTCTCTTTATTCCTTCTCAACTCCTACAAGGAAGAAGCGAAGGTCCAAATCAATGTTATTTTAAGGAAGTTATATCAGCGCCTTTAGAATACCAGTCCAATTCTGATTTATTAATAGTGAAGATATCCTCAGATTTTCCTCCTTGAGCCAAAAAATTCTCTCCAGTCATATTCAGCCAATGCAAAGTACCAGTATCCTCGCCCGTTACTTCCAGATGATATACTTTATCTTCATCTACAAAGCGATAATGAGTAGAAGTAATAAACGCATCTCTGGTTGCCGTAGATACGGTTTTTACTGCATTCCATCCTCCATTAAGATGGCCGTACATATTAAAGATAGTCGGATTAAGGAATAATCTTTTATAGCCATACTGGCTGATAATAAAGATGTCAAAATCCCCTTGAGCCCTGATTAAATCTCCTTCTTTTAATCCATAATCTTCTGGTTTAGCCATTGTTGTTGATGTTGTACCCGAATCTCCCAATATTGCGAAATAGGTAAAATGATTTGTTAAAACAGTAATCGTGTTATTCGTTTTATTCAGTGTTCCAGTTAAAGCTGCCCATTTACTTCCGTCCCAATAATAAACCTTTAATGTATCTTCATTTAACCCTGTTACCTGGCTATCGGTATAAGTAAAGGTCAGTGTAATGTCTTTGGAAAATGTAGTTATTGCAGTACTCCCAGCAGTAGCAGTAAAATTATAGATATATCCGCCCACCACATTTTGTCCTGATGGCACTGGTTTACTAGACGTAACCGTTGCCTTGGTTTCTATTGATATTGCTATATTTGTAGATGAAGTAACCGCGCTTGCCGGTAAATCAACTGTGGCCGTAGCAGTTTCAGTGGTAATAAAAGTTGTCTTTCCTCCGCCAGAAGCGGTGGCAGTTACTTGACCAGTAGTTGTAGTTGGCTGAGCAGAAGTCGTAGTAGCCCCGCCACCTCCACCGCCACTACTTCCCCAAGAAGGACAGGTTGCGGAAGTATTGGGAGTAATCACCAAATCCGTAGCTACGGCTTGTCCAGTAAGTACTAATCGAGAATAACTCTGGCTATGCTCGCAATCAGTTGTAAACAAGGAATTGTTCAATACGTACTTACTATATGATCTTATTTCTAAAGAAGAGTTAGTAGAAAGAGAAACGGTTAAAGTACTTGTGCCAACGACGATTGCATCGCAGACCCCTGTATTTAATATGGTTAAATATACACCATTACCTAATAAAATTGTAGTGTCAGCGCTAAAACTAACTTCATCAGCAGCTAAAGCCAATAATGGCCAGCTGATTATACTTACTGTAAAAATCAAGAGAAATACTATTGTTAAAGTTTTTTTGCGCATAAATTAAACAAATTAAATTAAATTAATAACTTATAGTTCCTAATTACTTAGGATCCCACTTATTATCTGTGCCACAGCTACTTATACCCCCTGTTGTATCCAGATAAAGACTTCCAGCTGTACCACAGGCCCCGCTCGGCGAGGCAATTCCAGTCTTGATACTTATTCCTTCCCCCACTAACATACCATTCGCATCAGACGCAGAAACCACACCGCTAAAATAAGTATCGCCTAAATATGTAGTTCCCGAAACAGATGCAGTGCCGTCAACAGAAAGAGTGTAAGCGGGCGAAGAATCAAGAATGCCCAGATACTTGGCGCTGGCAGTAGATAAATCTCCAAATAATAATCCTCCAATATTCATATAATTATCTGCTGTGGCAGAAAGAGTATCAATATCATATCCAATAACGATATTATTCCTTCCTGCCGTTAAATCGTCTCCTGCCTGATATCCAAAAAGAATATTATTATTTCCTGTAAGATTATATCCTGCATCATAACCCATTACGGTATTATTTGAAAACACACCACTACTACCATAACCCACCCTAAAACCTACAAGAGTATTATTATTGTATTCTCCAACTCCAGCATAACCCGCCATATATCCAACAGCAGTATTATAACCTCCTATAGTATTACCTCCAAGAGCACCCACTCCTATTGCTGAATTCGCAATACCGGTAGTATTTTTCCCAAGAGCAGAAAAACCTATTGCCGAATTAGAATCACCAGTGGTGTTAAGGTTAAGGGCATTATAACCAACGGCCGTATTACTATCTGCTGCTCCATCATCATTTGAATATCCTGCTCGATAACCGACAAATACATTGTAGCTGGCTGTGGTTGTTGTTTCTATCCCCGTACCTACAAACGTGTTGTAATAAGTATCATTTGTTGAAAAATTGGTTCCGCTTAAAGTCCCGCCTGCGGAAATATTGTCTCCGATTGTTGTTGTGGCATAAACAATTACCCCAAACACAAACACGCAGATTAAAACGCTTATTAATACGCTAAGAAATTGTTTATTGTTTTTCATAAATTTATGAATTTATTATTCGAATCTACAAATTGATATGCGAATCTACAAATAATTCGTTGATTCGGATACATATTCGTATCATTCGGATAATATATTATTATTTATTACCTTTTAATTATAGCATAAAAAAACCTGTCAAGCAATTTCAGATGAAATTTGCTCTCCGCTCTTAAAATTATACCCTATTTTCTTTAAAAATCCCAGCATTTCATCAAGTTGTTTTAAATATTTTTTACCGCTGTTCTTGCCGTTTTCAAACTCAATTCCATCCCAAGAGTGCATACTAAAACTAATAAATTCCGGCTTTTTTATTTTAAAAATAAATTTAAAAAACTTCACGCCCAGTTTCCTTAACCATGTTCCGACAAACGGAACATCGAACAAAGCCGGACTTTCGGGAATTTCGAGAATCTTTATGTCCCCCTTTTCCCTGTAATTCTTTCTGCTCGGCCAATACGGCGCAATTGGCGCTCTGCCTCTGTATCCGACATATGCTCCGATACGCCAGGGGTAACGCGGAAAAACACTGGCATCATAAATAAAATCATATCTTTCTAAAATCGGGAATTGCTGGTTATCAATCACATTTCTCGGCGCCCTGAATCCTTTTGGCGAAAACCCGAAAATACCTTTGTATAAATTAACGAAATTTTTAACCTGCCTCTCCCTTTCTACTAAATCAATTTTATCCAGCTGGACGTGCCAATAATTATGGCATCCGATTTCAAAATCCTTGGACCATTTTTTAACTAAATCAGGGCAATATTCCAAAACTTCGCCAGTCACAAACAAGGTAGCCGGAACATTATGTTTTCTGAAAATATCAAGAATACAGTCAAGTTTATCTACTGACTCAAACGGATTCTTGTCCTTCGAAGCCCCGACTTTAGTCCGGGCGTAGGAGGATTCAACATCAATTGAGAGAAAACAAGTCCTCATAAATATATTATCCGAATGATACGAATATTTATCCGAATCAACGAATTATTTGTAGATTCGCATATCAATTCGTAGATTCGAATAATTCTACATATCTATTAATCATTTTTTCCAGATTAAATTTTTCTATAACTGTTTTTCTGCCATTAATTGCTAATTTCCTCATTAAATCTTTATTATCCATTAACAACTTTACTGCATCAATAATTGCTTTCGGGCTTTTTGGCTCTATCAAGATGCCATTTTCATTGTTTTGGATAATTTCCGGTATTGCTCCAACTTTTGTAGCAATAATTGGCACTCCGGCAGACATTGCTTCTAAAATTACCCAAGGAAACCCTTCTTTTACAGACGACAGAACAAAGATGTCAAATGCCTTTAAATATTTATACGCGTCAGGAATATTGCTCAATATTACAAGCTTAATATCCTGTAATTTTCCTTCGACTTCTCTTAGGTATTTTAATCCCTTAGTCGGGTAATCATTGGCAATAGTTCCAACAACGAAATCCGAATTATTTAATCGCAGGAAATTTCCTGCTTCTCCTTTATTCAAAAATTTCAGTTTATCTGCATCAATTCCATTGTAAATGGTTAAGATTCCCCTTTGTGGCTTAATACCTATTTTTATTGCCTGCTGTTTGTCTGATTCAGCATTATTGATAATGTAATCTTTCCATCCAGCGCTTATTTTCTCTATCCAAATATACAATTTCTTTTTCCATTTTGGCCAAGGGTCATTAAAAGTCCATCCACCGATTCTGTAAATTACTTTTTTTATTTTGTTTTTTCCTGCCCAACTCCCTAAAAATCCTGCTTTGGAACTGCATAAAAATAAGATATCCGGCTTTTCTTTTTTTATCAATTTTAAAATCTCAATAACGCCCAAGAAATCAAAAAAAGGATTAATTGACCGTCTAAGATATCTTAAATGTCCTGTATCAATCCCTTTTTTCTCTAAAGCAAATAAAAGTCCGTTTTCATTATCACCTTCTAATCCTGCTGCGACTGCAATACTATATTTATCCTGATTTAAATTGGTTACCAAATTATAAATAAAGCGCTGGGCTCCGCCAAACTCGGATTGAGTCACCAAAAAAAGTATTTTTTTCTTAATATCCATTTTCTTGTTATTCCCAGCCGCCATTATCCGATCCGCCATAAGCGCCCATATCGCTTCTGTAATTAGTGCCAGTAAAAAGCTTTCCGTCATTATAACTGGTATTTGGGCTTCCAACATCAATACAAGGCGAAACATCCCCAGAACCCCAGATCAAGCGATAGTTTCTTTCCCTGGTACTGACAAAACGCGGATCCAAAGAAATACCCCCATCGCCAAATCCCACTCCACCAAAAGAATTAGCGCCATTGCCCCAAATATCGCTGTAACTATTGTTTATCTCGCCGCTTTTTAAATATATGCCCGTACTTATCCCGCTGCCCATGTTTGAACTGACGATATTATTTATGGTTTTAACCTTAGAATTGTCCATCCAGATGCCATGGTGATTATCATCAATAGTATTGTTGCGAATTTCAATGGTAATGCCATAGGAAAGATTATCTTTAATAAAAATTCCTCCGCCGTCTTTGTTATCCAATGCGCGATTATTGTAAATAATATTATTAAGAATCACTAATTCGCAATCGTTTTCAGTGTATACTCCCCATTTTGAATCTTTAAAAATAATATTTTTAATCACTCCTTTGGTTTTACTATTACCAACGCAATAAACTGCCTTTTGGTCTTGGCTTTTGATGATAAATCTTTGAATTGAAAAATCACTTGCGCCATTAATAACTATGGCCGAATCATTGCCTTGCCCGTCAATAGTCACATAATTGGCTGACTCGCCAATCAGTTTTACATTTTTGCTAATTACTATATTTTCCTTATAAGTTCCTTTGGAAACAGAAATCGTGTCTCCGTTAATTGAAGCGTCTAAAGCGGACTGGATAGTGGCATAATCAGCAGGAACTTTTATAGTGATATTTTCTGTTCTTGTTGGGGGTATCGGGATTATTGGCGTTTTTGGGGCTTCCGGGGACTGATATGCTAAATCCAACCCAGTAGCATAAAAGTTCCATTCATAAGAATTAATTTCATAAATAGCATTTGATTTATAACCAAAGCCATTAAAATCTTCCGCTGTTTTTATCCATCTTCTTTCTCCTGTATCGCCATTGGAGTATAATTTGTAAACCTTTTCATCGCCAACTGCCCTAACCAAATCAGAAATTGTATATTCATCTAATTCTGTTTGGCTGACTGTTTTGATATTCTCCCATTTCAGATGGCTGTATTGGTTGAAAATTTCGGGATTTAGAATCAGACGTTTGTATTTTAAGGAATCCACAAGTTTAACAATATAAACATCCGGATTGTCGGATGTTTTAATTAAGTCGCCATCAATAATAATTGCGGCTGAAACATTTGAAGGGATAAACCAAAAAGAAACCAAAAGGATTATTAATATTGCTAAAAATAACTTTTTCATAAATATAAATTTTTTAATTTTAAATTTTATTTTTTTTCACCCTACGGGTGACCAGCCGTAGGCTGGCATATATCCAGATTATAACATAATTTACAAACCAAACAAAGCAACCCCAAATGAAAAGCCCCGCAAATGCGGGGCTTTTCAAGTTTTCCTGAACGCTATCTTACAAGGATAAATAGCTCAGGTCAAAATCAGTAGATTATGGAGTTGCTGTTCCTCTCAAGATTGTGAAAGTAATTGGCAATGGGCCAATGTTCTTAATCAGAGATGGCATACCATATCTGCTCTCGGCGCTTGCATCTCCATCAACAGTACTTATACCTTCTTCGGCTGTACTATCGTGCCAAACAATATCTCTTTCTCCGAAGCCCATTGAACCAGTGGCCAAATTGCCTCCATCATCATTTCTCAACTGCAAATAGATGAATTCGTCTGTCTTTAAGAAGTCAGTACTTGCATCTGCTGCAGCCAAGTCAACGTGAAGTTCTCTAGTTGTGCCACTCGGAATAGTAACATCTTTCTCTTCAAATACGAAGGAAACGCTAGTTACACTTCCGGTTAAACTACCCAATGCTTCTCTACTGGCAACGATATTTTCATTCCAGTCATAAAGATAAAGATTAACAGTGGCATCGTCAGTTGTTGAAGCAACAACATCAAACCTCAAGCATGCGCTAGCAATGTCTATCTCGGTACCTGCTGTTCCGTCAAAGACAACATCATAACCAACAGCAGTGATGGTAAATCTGGCTAACTCGTTTGTAGCAGTGCTTGATACTTTAGCAAACACCGGCTTAGAGCGAGTTACGAAGTGCAGATTGTAATCTGTGCTAGTTGGATCAGTAAACGTGGACAACTGCTTGCCTGATTGAGCGCCATAGACCTTGAATGAGTTAGTGCTACCGGAAATAGGATACATTCTAAAAGGAACTTTTGACTTTCCTCCAGAACCACCATCATAGCTATCAATACTAGCTAAAACAGTGACAAAGGAATTATCATCTTTAGGAATATAAATCCTATCAGTACCAGTAAAGGAAAAAGCTAAACTGGCTGTACTCGCAAAGGTCTTGCCCGTGCTGATTGTCCAGTCACTTGAACCCCACTGAGCTTGGGTTTGGTACTTAAGCTTAAGTGCGCTGAAGTTATCTGTGTCGTCTAAGCTAACGTCTTGGCCATCGTCAAGCACAATTGAGAATGTCTCAATGTACCAGGCCTCATTAGTTCCAGTAAGCTTGAACTTGGAAACCTCGTTATCAGTAGTGCCCATAACCGCCAAACTTTTATCTGGCGTGTCAGAAGCAACGACAACTGCCAATGAGCCATATTCAGCAACACCGTAGTTAACAGTAGCAGCTAATGGGTTTGAAGCATCGCCTGTTCCGTCAACTGAATTGCCATCTACGTCAACAGCTGAAACATCAGCGCTGACATCAAGAATGTCAAATCCAATCCAGGTGTCTGCTGTAGACGCGCTGGCTGGAGCAGCTGAAGAAATATCGGTTTTTACCAATAATGTCTTGGAGTTCCCGGCTGTGATTGTCCAACTCAAACCAGTAAAATCAACATTTTCATAGTTTGTTCCACTGGTGAATCCTTTTGCGGATGAACCAGGAACCATTGCTCCAGTGTCTTTATCATAGATATAAACACTGCCAACAGTATCTTTAACATAATTAGTATCTTTTCCTGCAATCAATGCAACTGCAGTGTTTTCTGTTGTATAAGCAGTCAACTGAATCGTGCTGATTGTAATATCAGAAGCCGAACCAGCAGTGAATACGAATCCAGCTGCTTCTACTCCGCCCTGGCCCTTGATATATACTTTTTCATTTGCAGTAACATCACCTCCTGATGGACTTGCCGACAAGGTAATAGCTAAGCTTGCTGCGGCAATAGTCATTTCTTCTCCAGCAATATCTCCTGACGGAGCAATTGCCGAATCATCAACAGCATCGCTTGTTCCGGCATACTTCACATAACTTACATTACCTGTAGTGCCAATCATTGTAGCATAGCTGTAAAGAATAAATTTAATTCTGGAACTAGCCACTATGTGTTGACCACTATTAGTGTTAGAGGTCTTAATATCAGCAGTTACCTGGAAAGTTCTTGTTGTGCCAGCGGCTAAATCAATAGTGTCAGTATAGGCTTCGTAAAGACCGTTAACACTTCCAGGACAAGAAGCCCTGACACCGTCATTAAACGAAGTTCCGTCTTTTGGACCAATTACAATGGCTCCGCTGTCTTTTTCTTTTATCTTAATATCTTCAATGTCAGCGCCAGCACTAGTGGAAGCGTTATTGTATGTGCCATTGCCATCAGTGTCCTCACAGAATATCAATTCTGTTCTTTTAATGGTAATGTCAGCAGCTGCTGACATTGTGTATTCAAGGAATACAGTGTCAGAAGTTGTAGTTCCAATGCTTGTGGCATTTGGACCAACTTTGTTTAAGGTTAAGTCACCACCCTTACAAGTAACAGTAACAGCATCACCAGTAGCATCAAAGCTAGTAATAGTGGCTGTCATGCCATAACCATAAGTAGTTCCTTTTGCCAAAATATCGGTTGCCAATTCCTGATAGAGAATAATTGTTCTGTCTGGTTTTGTTGCGCCAATATCAGCATAAATGTGGAAAATTTCATTTTCACCTTTTAGAATATAATAAGGTGTGCTGAAAACAAAAGAAACATAACCACTAGAGCCAATACTTGTGGCTGTGGCTACAGTTGCTCCTGTATTGTCTTTAAGTTTAAGATTAGTAATTAGATTATTGTCTGCTGTCCCACCGTTGAATAATTGAATTCTGTAGACATTAGCTCCTTCAGTGGCAACAGTTACCTTAAATTGAGAAATCTCTTGTTCTAAGGCGCCAATGGTGACATTTTTTGTAGCAGAGCCAGTCCTGGCAACAGTTATTGTGCCAGCAGCAGTACCGCTGATTCCCATTGTGTTACTCTTAATTGGAAATGTTCCGCTAACAGTTGTGTCAGCAACAACATCAGAAGCAATTTCAACAGTGAAATAGTTAACATTACCAGCTGTTCCGCTGATGTCAGCTACTAATTCAAATGTAGCTGGAGCAACAATTCCTAAATTAATAAAGGTAACCTTACTGGTTGAAGTGGTAATTGACCTGCCCGATGTTAAACGAACTCCATCTTTGTAAATGTAGAGGTCGTCAAAATCTGCAACAGCGCCAGCTCCATCTCTTTTGAATACAATCTGGTTTAATGTTCCTGAACCTGTTAAATTGTATTTGACAAAGGTTACACCTTGAGCAGTGTTAGGAAGTGTGGAAGCAGCTGGTGTGTCTGAAGCTAATGAAAGCGTCAAAGCTCCGCCACCTGTTCCGCACAAACTTGTTGTAGTTGAGTAATTGTCTCTGTCTGTTGCGTTAATCGTATAAACTGAATCCCAGTCATAACTCTTTGAATTGAAGCAAGTTAAATCATCAACCCACTGCTTTGTACCACTGTCTCCATTCGGAGCGAGCACATAAACAGGGCTATCATCAATCGCTCTTACTAGAGCAGATGTAGTATAACCTTTAACGGTCTCAGCTGAGATTGTTTTGATATTACTCCACTTTAAGTGGCCGTAACTTTCAAAAACTTGCGGGTTTAAAACTAAACGTTTGAAGGTCTTGGTGCCAATTATTTTGACAATAAAAACATCATACGGATAGTATGTGTTTCCATCAGCGTCAACAAATGTGGCATCAGGGCTTACAACGTCGCCATCAACAACAGCAGCGTGAGCAGCTGGGACATATATAAATGAACCAGCCAGCCAAACAATTGTCGTGATAGCTAATGTAATCGATAATAATTTTTTCATTTTAAGTTTTTTTAATTTGTTATTTTTTTCGACCTTTATTTTATTTCGTTAACTTCTTCAAAGCTTGAAGAAGGTGAAATAATTGTTTCTTCTACGGGCGTTTCTTCTGTTTTATCTTCTTCTGTCTTGATTATCTGTTCCGCTTTTTCCTGTGTTTTGTCAACTTCAATTAATGCTTGGTCAATTTCTGCTTTTATTTTCTTGCTTTCTTCCGGCATCAGATAAGCCAATTGATTACTTGTTTTAATTAATGTCTCTTTATAAGAATTAGTTTGGTTGCTGATTAATCTCGCCACTTCAGCTGCTTTCTCGGAGTTCTTGTCTTTTAATTTATCCATATTTTCCTGAACAGTAACTAACTGCGCATTTAAATTTTGAACTGTTTTTTCAATATCATCTCTTTTTTCCGGCTTGCTTGCCACTTGCGCAAATTCGTCCATTCTCTGGGTGGCAAATTTTATTGAAAGTTCAACCTTGTTCTGGTCGCCGTAAGCAAAGGTCATTTGGGTTTTTTCAAATGTTGTTTTCAAGACATATAATGCGTCTCCAGGCAAACTATTCTGGGCAGCGCTGATTACGCCAATGGTTCCCAACGAACTTGCAAAAACAATCAGAACCATAGCTACCACGAATACTGGCCTGAATAGTTTTGAAATATTAAAAATAGGAAAAGTAAAAATGCTTTTCTTTTCCTCTGGTTTGTTTTGCGCTATTTTAGATAGCAAAAAACTTCTTTGACTTTCCAGCCAAGAAGTGGACGGCCTAACCTTTCTTAAATTTTTCAGTTGTTTGACAATAAATTCATCCATAGATCATCCCTCCAATCGCTCTGGTTTCGCTCTACTATATAAGACGAATAACTACCCCCTTTTGTTACACTTTCATTACACCCCTTACTCCTCTTCTGATAAATGCTCTTTTAGGGACTTCAAACCTCTATGAATCAACACCCTGATTGCGCCCTGCGATTTATCCATTGTTTTGGCGATTTGTGGTACTGAAAGCCCATCAATATAATACAAGATTAAGACATCCTGATACTCTTCTTTGATGCGTATTATTGCCCTGTGAATCTGGTCAGATGTTTCTTTGGAAGCAATCTCATCTTTAGCCGGCTCCTCATTTAAAAATAAATGGAAATCATCGCCAATAAGAACCTCCTGCGAGCTTTTTTTCTTGTAATAATCAATAATCAGATTTCTGGCAACTTTATATAAAAGCGCTTGGAATGTCTCCTCTATTCTTATCTCCGGGTTTTTAAGATATTCCCAGATTCTTAAGAAAGATTCTGATGATAAGTCCTCTGCCAAAACCTGCGAACCGACCTTTAGTCGGATGAAACGGAAAATCCTCGGGGCGTATAAATCATAAAGTTGGCCAAAGGCCTCTTTATCCCCCGAAGCAATCTGAGAAAGCAATTCTTTTTCTCTGTCAATTGTTGGAATGTTATCCATACTGTCTATTTAAATATATCAAATAAAAAAATTAGGGGCAACATCCTTTCGGTTGTTGCCCCATTTCTTTCTTTTTTTTAACGCCTTCGACAAAGTAGACGGATATTAAGAGTTCTCCTCTTTACCCTTCTGCCTCGACAAATAATTGGTGGCGATAGACTTATACTTACTTTTCCGCAAAAATCGTCCTCGTCAATACCTTTTTCTAGAGCGAATACCCTAACTCGCTCTTCCTCTGCATCGTTTCCTGGCACTAATTGAATTATTCCCCTCTCTCTCAAAACAGCTTTTATCATTCTCTCCTCCTTTTTTAAATTAAATGGTCAAATGTTCAGTGAAAAAAGGTAATCAGAACAATAGGAATAACTATAGCCACTGCTTCTACCCTTAAAGAAAACTTGTCCTTTTCGTCACCAATAATAACAATAAGAACAACAAAAGTAGCAACAACGGCAACAGCAGCAACAGCAAAAGTAGTGAAAGCATCAGCGGCAACAGCAAGAATGGCAACGGCAACAACAGTAGCGAAAAGAGTAGCAACAGCGGCAACAATAAAAACAGCAACAGTAATGGCAAGAGCAGCAAAAACAGCAAGAGCAGCAGCAGTAAAAGCAGCGACAACAGCAACTTCATATCTTTCCCAACCAATCTTCTCCCAACCGTCAAGAAAGGTAAAGATAAGCAGAAAAATTCCAAGAACCAGAATAACTGAAATCACTTCACTGACAATTAATTTTTTCATTCTTTTCTCCTTTATTTAATAAAATGAACAGAATTTTTAGTATAGCAGTATTTTAAAAATTTGTAAATAGTGGGCAACTAAGCGTTTATGGTTATTTTCTCCCCCTTCGTATCTACTTTAATCTTATCTCCGTTTTTGATTTTTCCTTCAACAATCATTTTGGCTAATGGATCTAAGACCAGTTGCTGAATTTTTCTTTTTAACGGCCTGACTCCGTAATCAGGGTCAAAACCCTTTTCAGCCAATAAATTCTTGGCAGTAATCGAAACATTAATTTTGATTTTCTTGTGCTTCAACCGTTCTTCAACTAAATTTAACTGCAAATCAACAATTTTCCTTACCTCTTCAATGCCCAAGCCATTGAAGATAATAATCTCGTCCAAACGATTCAAAAACTCCGGCCTGAACTGGTTTTTCAATGATTCCATAATTCTGGATTTTGTTTCATCGTGCTTTTTCTGTTTCGCTTCTCCAGAATGAGAAAAACCGAATTCTGCCATTTGCTGAAGCATTTCACTGCCTACATTGGAAGTTAAAATTATAATTGTATTCTTAAAATTAACCAACCGGCCCTTGGCATCAGTAAGCCGTCCCCTGTCTAAAATCTGTAATAAAATATTAAAAACTTCAGGATGGGCTTTTTCAATCTCATCAAAAAGAATCACGCTGTATGGCCTACGCCTGACAATTTCGGTCAGCTGCCCGCCTTCTTCATAGCCAACATAGCCTGGTGGGGAGCCAATAATCTTGGAAGCAGTATGGCGCTCCATATACTCGGACATATCTAAACGCACAATTGCATCTTCAGTATTAAACATAAATTCAGCCAATGCCAAAGCTAACTCGGTCTTACCCACTCCTGTGGGACCGAGAAACATAAATGAACCAATTGGCCTGTTCTCTTCAGAAATCCCTGCCCTGCTTCTCCTGGTGGCATTAGAAACAATAGAAATTGCTTCATCCTGTCCAAGTACTCGCCTTCCCAATTCATCCTCCATATGCGATAATTTGGAAGTTTCCTCTTCCAGCATTTTATAAACCGGAATTCCTGTCCAGCGAGAAACTACCTTTGCCACATCTTCAACATTTACTTCTTCTTTTAAAATCTGTCTATTTTTCTGGATTCCAGAAAGTTTTTTCTGTTCTTCTTTGATTTCTTTTTCTAATTGGGGAATTTTACCATATCTGATTTCAGCTACTTTTTGTAAGTCGCTTTTTCTTTCAGTAATATCCGCTTCCTGTTTTAAAGATTCCATTTGTTTTTGATTCTGCCTGATTTTGGAAATAATATCTTTTTCTGTTTTCCACTGAATTTCCATTTCCCTGCTTTGTTCTTTCAATTCGGCGATTTCTCGCTTAATTGCTTTTAATCCCTCTTTAGAATCAGCGTCTTTTTCCATTTTTAGCGCCCTGGCTTCAATTTCCAGTTTCATCTGCTTTCTTTTCATCTGGTCCAATTCAATAGGCATGCTGTCGATTTCCATTCTCAAAGCAGAAGCTGCTTCATCCATTAAATCCACTGCCTTATCCGGCAGAAACCGATCAGAAATATATCGTGAAGACAAGTTTACGGCAGCCATAATTGCCGGGTCAGTAATCCTCACTCCATGATAGACCTCGTATTTTTCCTTGATTCCGCGTAGCATAGCAACAGCATCTTCAACTGACGGTTCTTTGACATAAATCGGCTGGAATCTTCTTTCCAACGCAGGATCTTTTTCAATATACTTCTGATATTCTTTTAAAGTAGTGGCGCCGATAGCATGAAGCTCTCCTCTGGCCAAGGCTGGCTTGAGCATATTAGAAGCATCAATCGCTCCTTCGGCTGCCCCAGCGCCAACCAAAGTATGAAGCTCATCAATAAATAAAATAAATTTGCCTTTTGCGCGGTCAATCTCCCTTAAAGCAGCTTTTAATCTGCTTTCAAATTCTCCTCTGAATTTCGTGCCTGCAACCATGCTACCCAAATCTAGAGCAATAATTTCTTTTTCCTTTAATGTTTCTGGCACGTCAGAACTGACAATTCTCTGCGCAAGGCCTTCAACAATAGCTGTTTTACCTGTGCCTGCTTCGCCGATTAAAACCGGATTATTTTTTGTTCTTCTGCTTAAAACCTGCATTACTCTCCTAATTTCATTGTCCCGACCAATAACCGGGTCTAGTTTTTCCTGACGTGATAATTCAGTTAAATTGCGGGTATATTTTTCCAAAACCTGATATTTGGTTTCTGGCTCCATATCAGTCACTTGTTCTCCTCCACGAAGTTCAGCCAGAACTTTCAAAACTTTATCATAATTTAAGCCGTTGCTTTCCAGAACATCTTTAACTTTGGAGGGAATTAAAAGCATACCCAAAAGAAAATGTTCCGTGGAAACAAACTCATCTTTTAATTTTTCCGCTTCTTTAAATGATTGTTCTAAAATCTTTCCCAGTTCCTGGGTTAGATATGCCTGAAACATTCCAGGAGTTGCAATGGCAATATGGGGAAGTTTTGTTAATCCAATATCAATATCTTTTTCCAATTTCTCAATATTGTTCCCTAATTTTTGGAACACAGCTAAAACCAAAGATCCCTCCTGTATGAGTAGGGCTCTTAATAAATGAAGCGCATCAACCTGCTGCTGTCCTTTTTCCGAAGCAATGCCATGAGCATCCTGCAATGCCTCCTGCGCTTTAGTTGTGAATTTATCCAACCGCATATATTTAATTAGCAGTCTCTATACGAGAGTGCTAATTTAATTATAGCAAGTAGAATTTTCTTGTCAAGAATATTAAATAAAAAAAATGGGGCCCACCAAGGGCCCCTGTCGTTCAAAAACTAAATTAGGTAGAAACAACAAATCAAGCATTTGTTGGACCAATCATAATTGAGGTAATCAAGACCAATACCCCAGTTCCCGATCAAATCCAGATCAAGAAATGGCATTCTGTAATGACCGTCAGTATCTATCCAGAGAGCTTCCTTCTCATTAAAAGAGTAATATGAGAGTCCCCTGGACAACAGATTCCTCTTCTGCTCGAATATAAGAGAGATACCCTGGGCTCCGACCAGAGCCGCGTTTTGACTTTTGTAAAACGCCAGACGTTCCTTGACGGTCGTGGCTCCTATAAGCTTAAAGACCTTGACGTGAAACTTTTGGCCAGGCACGAGTTTTGTCGTAACCTTGGCGAAATTCTTGTCGGTAATGTCATCGTCGTAGAAACGGAACTTGTCGTGGTTCTTTTTCTCAAACGAGGCCAGTTGGGTATCGTGAACATAGTTGTCCGGCACCGTGATAATGCCGAGATCAATGAACAGGCCGAACTTCTCCGGAGACACAGATTTTGGCGGAATCAGAGTTTGAGCCAACACATTTTTCAAAGCTGCCTGATTTTTAACCCAGCCCCCTGCTGTAATCTGGTCGATGTTTTGGAGACCATCTCCTGGCCGCGGCAATTGCCGCAATACGCTGGACCGAAACTCCACATACCATCCTGGAATGGAAAAGGTTGTTCTACTCATTATAGTTGTTCCTCCTTTTTTTTATAAAGTGCATATTCCTTGCGGAATTGCGTACCCTTTTAGGGTATATTGGTATTATGCGCCCAAATAAAAATCTTGTCAAGAAAAATTGACCGAAAAACAACAATAAAAAACAATATTCATTATATACAAATTTTCGCGATCGTAAGAATCTGTATATATAATTCACACATTAAATTAATATCCAAACTACTTTAACCCAATTTTATTAACTAAAAGCAATTCTACCCAAATTCCTAAATTATATCTTTTAATCAAATCCTTAGTTTCTTTTAATGTGTCATATGGGCAAACCCAAATACTTTTTTGAAGCATTTTATACCCTAGATACTTTAATTCATTTCTAAACAAATCCCTACCTCTTCTCTTATCCTCAGGGATATCAAATAAAACCATCTGCCACTTATTATCTTTTCTGATTTTTTTATCCATTAATTTAAAATTAATCCTTAAAATCTTATCTAGTCCTTGTTGAGTAATCGCAATTGCTGAATTATCTTTAATTTTTAATTTTTTTAGATACCCTTGCTTTTTAAGTCGATAAACTAAAAGGGCAAATTTTTTCCTACTTTGTTTTCTTAGATATTTATTCTTATTTTCACTCGTCCATTCATCTCTAAATATATTAAAACTAGAAAAAGGCAACCCATGTTTTTTAGGAAGCGCTTTAAGTATTAATCTTCCTGTCTTATGGCTGAAATTATATAAATCCCAAAGTAATTTTTCAGTAAACGGTAATTTATATTTCATAAATACATCATAACATATTATTTTAAAAAAATATACACTTTTTCTCGATCGTGAAGAAATGTATACAAATACAGGATATATAAATGTAATAAACCGCAATAAACATAAACAATAAACATAAACACTGATTTATTCTGTTTTGTTTTCACTATTGATTTTTCCTGTGGCTTCTACGTCTGAGATATCTTTCTTGATTTTGTTTACTGGAATTGCAAAAGCGATATTTTCCGCATCAGTCGCCATAGCAGTATTCATTCCGATTACTTCGCCAAAAAGATTGAGCAATGGCCCGCCGGAATTTCCCAGATTAATTGCTGCATCTGTCTGAATAACTTCTTCCAATTTTTCTTCAAACCCGCCTCCGCCAGCAGTAATGGTTCTCATTAAACCAGAAATAATTCCTACACTGACTGTATTTCTGAATTCACCCAAAGCATTGCCAATGGCAATCACGCTTTGCCCTATCTCAATACTGTCAGAATCACCAAGATTAACTGTTGATAAGCCATTGGCCTCAATTTTTATAATTGCTATATCCTGATTTGGGTCGCGGGCCAAAACTTTGGCCGAATACTTGTTGCCGTCATTGACCAAAACTGTATACTGGGCTTTTTCGTCCAATACCACATGCTTATTAGTCACAATCATACCGTCAGAAGAAACAATAAATCCACTGCCCCCACCGACCTCTTTTAATTCTTTGCCTTTTTCAACTATCCTCGGAATCATAATGTTAAAAGGACTGTTTTCTCCAAAAGGATTGTAATATTCCTGTACTAAAATCGGCACATATTTACTGATAATCACACTCACTACCGCTGGTGAAACTTCTTTAACCACTTCAGGAATTGTTTTTAAAACTCTTTCGGGAATTTCCTGTTTGTTGCCAAAAACAAAATCTTTGCCTAAAAATCCGCCAATAAAACCGCCAATAAAACCAATAATCAGAGAAACTAAAATTGCAGCCACAATCGGTTTTTTAATGATTTTTAAAATACTCTTAATTGGTTTGATCATGTTTATCAATATGTTAATTCGATAGCTCTTATTATATCCTGATATATGCCAGAAGATTTGATTGTTCTCTTTGGGCTAACACCAGAAATAGTTATTTTATAACAAATTTTAGAATTAACATCTATGCAGGCGCTTGAACAATTAGGTTTGCTTAATCTGTCGGCAAACATTTGGCATTCAATTCCGGCATCAGCAGCATAATAAGCAATTAATGATTTAGGCGCATCGCGGGAAATCTTTATTTCTCCTAAACTTAATTCCGAAATGCCGAAAGCAATACTTAAAACCGCTGATATAATCAACAGCGCAAGAAGAAGTGATGCCCCTTTTTTATTATTTTTTAATTTTTTCATAAATCAAGATTTCTCTGGCAAAGAGTAGTTTGGATATTAATCTCGGCCCTTTCCTCGACTTTAGTGCCTGTTGTCTTAATCTTCAACGCAATTGTCAGTTTTGGCTGTAAGCCGTCTTCAGAACCAACTCCTTCTGTGTAAAAAGTTCCGGAAATATAAACTTCATCAGAACTTACCTGAATACTATTTCTGTAAATTTTATTACTACTGATACTATAAGTAACACTATCGCCGTCAGAGCGCGTAAGCGTCAAATTGGGTGAAGTTCCATTACTACTAGTAATTACACTCATCCTTACTTCTTTAGCCATAAATTCCATTAAAAATCTAGCATTTTCTTGGGCGTCTTGCATAGCAAATGCTTTTCTCTGCGCTTTTATAGCTGCAGAAAACAAACCCAAAACTACCATAATCACTATTATGAATATGGACATCGAAACAAGAAGCTCTATTAATGTAAAACCCTGCCTGCCGGCAGGCATGGCCTTTTTCATATCACTCTTCTTTTAACCAATTATAAAATCTGGTTTCGGCGCTGATTAAATTATCTCTTCCCGCCTCTCGCCAACTGATTTCAGCGACTACTTTAAATTGGTCAACGTCTATATCCTGAATTATTATTTTTCTGTAATAAATAGTATTATTCCCATTGGAATACTGATAACGTCCATCTGTGGTATTTATTTTTAAAGGCACCGAACTAAATGAAAGCAAACTCTCTTGATCAAATTGAACCCGATAATTTCCTGCTGACAATCCGTCTCTCCAGTCATTAGCTTTTCTTTTATAAATAAGCCAATTATTGTCTCTGATATTTCTAACAACTTCCAAGCCCTCTTGGGCAAGGCCTGTTGCGATAATTTTTGACTTATTTTCTCTGATGCTCGAAATACTGCTAGTGATTAATGCTAACGAGGAAATCAATGCAGTAATAATTATTGCCACAGCAACAATCACTTCCATTAATGTAAAACCTCGTTTATTGGCAAATATGATTTTTCTCATTGTATTGTTATTTGGCCACTTTTCTTTATTATTATGATCTTACAGTTAGAAGAAGGGCAAGTTGTTCCGCTTCGCTTAATAGTCAGAGATGCTTCAGTAGTCAGCGGTTTCGCATTAATCATAACGAATCCGTCCGGAACCGAGAAAACAACATCTAAGTCCACAGATAACGAAAGTTCTATGCCGGACTCAAGATAGATTGTTTCTATATGTTCATTGGTCTCCACTGCGCTGGCATATTTACCATTGTTATTTTTATCGGCAAAAATGACATAAGAGGTTAAAGTGGTTTTCCCAAAATGAACTCCATAATTCCGAGGGATGCAAGGAGAGTCCTGATCACACAAATTCTTGCCTGCCAAAGACATACTTTGAACTTTTCTGAAGTTTTGAACAACTGTCTGGGCTGAACGCTGAAGCTGATAACGCTTTTCATTCTTACGCCAATTAACCACAAGCACAGTGGAAAGCGTGGAAATAATAAACATTATTACCAATACCTCAATAAGCGTAAATCCTGCCTGCCGGTAGGCATAGCCTTTAAATCTTTTCATAAATTAAAATAGATTCAAATACCAATTTAATAAAATATCTCCCCAAAAAATAACGACAAAAGTAGCGAGAACCAAAAATGGACCAAAAGGAATCTCTGATTGAAGCGTCTTCTTTTTAAGCGCCAATAATGCCACAGAAACAATGGCCCCAATGAAAAATGCCAGAGATAAAGCAATAAACACCCATGGCATCCCGAAAATCAATCCCATTAAAACCCCGATTTTAACATCGCCTACCCCCATCCATTTACCCTTAGAAATCAGAACAATTGCCAGAAAAAATCCCCCAGCTATTAGTCCGGCTAACAAATAATTGAAAATTGGAAATTGGAAATTGGAAATTGGAAATTGGAGCTGGTATAAAAAGGCGACAATGATAGCTGGATAGATGATTATATCAGCAACCAGATAATGCTTAAAGTCGTAAACAAAAATAATTATTAAAAAACATGAAATAAGAAGCAAGAACAAAGTATTAAGTAACGAATATTGAGTAATAAGTATTGAGAAAAAAATTATTCCTGTAAAAAATTCCACTAATGGATATTGCCAGGAAATTTTTTTGTGGCAATTCTGGCATTTTCCCAACTGAATAATAAAACTTATGATTGGAATCAATTCGTACCAGACCAATTTTTTATTGCAGAAAGGACAATGGGAGCGATTTTTTAAAATTGATTCTCCTGTATTCAATCTGCAAATAATAACATTCAAAAAACTGCCAATAATTGCCCCAAAAACAAAAATCAAAATATAAAATAATACCATTTTACAAAATTAGCTTAGCAAACTTCTCTGGTCCGATGTAACATCGAACCAGAATGTGTTTGTTAAGCTAAAACATAAATTATGGCTGGATGCAATAATAATATGGCGGTATCGAATCATTGCAAGTACAGGATATGGCCGTACCGTCAACATCGGCTTTTAAGGCGACATTATTATTTTCCAGTGTTGCTTTTAATGCGTAATTTGTGCCAATGCTGCCGAACATATAAACATTGTTGCCGGAATTCAGCGGATCAATTGGAAGTGCAGTCATATAACCGCCCGTCCGAATGGCTGTTGCCAGGGTCCCGGTCCAATTGGCTGCTGTACAGCCGGTTACAGAAGGATAAGAAGCATTATCATCGTAATACATTTCCAAAGCCAATGCCACTTGTCTTATGTCGCCAAGCCTACGAGTATCTCTGGCCTTCTGCCTAGCAGAATTCAATGATACCAAAACAATGGTTGATAAAATACCGATAATAGCAATAACAACCAAAAGTTCGATTAGGGTAAAACCTTTAGATTTTCTCATAGAAGTAATTTGTTACTTTATCGTTTTTAATCGACCTTTTCTTCTTAATTATATTATATCACATTCCCGATGTCATGTTATAAATGGGCATCAAAATTGAGGTAATTAAAAATCCTACGCCGCCGCCTAAAATTAAAATCATTATCGGTTCAATAAGCTGAGTCATGTTGTTAACCATCCTATCAACATCCTGCTGGTAAAAATTGGCAACCTTATCCAAAATAATATCCAATTGAGCTGTCTTTTCTCCCACTGAAACCATTTGCGTAACCATCGGAGGAATTTCTTTTGGATAATTTGATAAAGCAATACTTATCGTTTCTCCGATTCTCACTTTTTCTCTGGCTTCTTTAATTATGTTTTCGTAAATTTTGTTTCCGATAACCGCTCCGGTAATCTCTAATGCTTTTAATATGGAAATTCCTCCCTTTAAAAGAGTTCTTAAATTTTCTGAAAATCTTGCCAAATATATTTTCTTAAAAAGTTCGCCAAAAATCGGGATTTTTAATTTTGCAGTATCAAGAATAAAACGACCATTTGGCGTCCTTACAAACCTCCCTATTGCTACAACCAAACCAATGATAATCAAAACAACAAGCCAAAGCCAAGAACGTAGTATGTTGCTCACGAAAATTAAAACCCTAGTCGGCATAGGCAGCTCTTGCCCCAATTCCTGAATCATTGATGTCAGCTGAGGGACAACGAAAATCATCATTAAAGTCCCAACCACCAAAAACATAGCAAATATCGCTATGGGATAAGTAAATGCTCCTTTTACTTTACTGGTTAAATTGTATTCCCTTTCAGCATGGTCAGCCAGATATTTTAAAACATCGGACAGATTTCCTGTTGCTTCGCCAGCTTTCACTACATTCACATAAAAAGAGAAAAAAACTTTCGGATGTTTTCCCAATGCCTGGGACAGCGATTCTCCCCCCTTAACATCACCTTCCACCTGCAATATCACCTCTTTAAAAAGCGGATTGATAATTTGTTTAGCCAGAATCCCCAGAGAATCTAGTGGTGAAACATTTGCTTCAAAAAGAATTGACAACTGGCGGTAGAAAAGTGTCAGTTCTTTTACTTTTACTTTTTGGAAAATTTTTAATGTACGGGCATAAAAAGGAATGGCAGAGGTTTTCTCCAAAAAAATTACAACCAAATCAAGCCGCTGAAGAATTTCAATGGCTGACTCCCTGCTTCCCGCTTCAATTATTCCAGTTTGGGTTTTCTCTTCCTTGGTTCTGGCTTGATAATTAAATTTCATAATAAATTATGCTCCTAGCAACATCTTTAAATCTGACCGGTTCAGAGAATATGTTTCTGCGTCTTCCATGGAAATCATTCCTTTGTGAACTAAATCTGCCAAAGATCTGTTTAAAGAAATCATTTTTTCCTCGACGCTGGTTTCTATTACTAAATCTATCTGGAAAACTTTATCTTCACGAATTAAATTGCGAATTGCAGGATTGGCTATCATTACCTCTACTGCCGGTATTCTTCCTCCGCCGGGCTTCGGTATCAAACGCTGGGAAGCAACGCCTATAAGCACAGAAGCCAGCTGGGTTCTTACTTGCTTCTCGGCCCTAGGCGGGAAACTGTCAATTATCCTGTCAATGGTTTGGGAAACGCTGTTAGTATGTAAAGTTGCCAAAACCAAATGCCCAGTTTCAGCCGCAGTTAATGCTGTTGAAATTGTTTCCAGGTCCCGCATTTCTCCTATCATTATCACATCAGGATCCTGCCTTAAGGCAGCGCGCAAAGCTCTTTTAAAGTTTAATGTATCATTGCCTACCTCTCTTTGGTCAATGATGCTTTTATCTTGCTCAAGCATATATTCAATCGGATCTTCAATGGTAATAATATGTTTTGTCTGGGTATGGTTTATTAAATCAATCAAAGCAGCCAGAGTTGTGGTTTTGCCATGCCCCGAAGGACCGGTCACCAAAAATAATCCCTGTGATAATTTAACAAATGTTTCTAAAATCGGAGGAAGATTTAATTGTTTTATTGTCCTTATTTCTGGCGGGAAAAATCGCAAGGCAGCTGAAAGATACCCTCTTTGAAAATATGCATTTATTCTGAAACGGGCCTTATCTTCATAATTATAGGAAAAATCAACTTCTTTTTTCTCTAGCAGGGTTTGCTTATGTTGTTCAGAAAGTAAAGTATAAATTAGCCCCTCTGTATTTTCACCAGTCAAAACAGGATATTTATCTAAAGCTACTAGCCGGCCGTCAATTCTCAAAGTCGGATACCTACCTACAGAAATATGAATATCCGAGGCACTATGTTTTCCTGCTGCCTGCAACAATTCGTCGAGTTGTGGTTTGTAATCTTTCATAAATTTTAATCCTCAACCTCTCTTCTCACTTCTTCTAAACCAACTAATCCTCTGAGTGCTTTTATGACTCCATCCTGAAGCATAGTAGTCATGCCTTGTCTTTTTGCCTCTTCTCTAATCTTGGTTTCAGACGGGTCTTTTAAAATAATTTCTTCCAGCTGGCTAGTCATTTCTATTATCTCAAAAACTCCAACTCGACCCTTCGTCCCCCTGGGACATTCTTTGGAAAGCTGAGGTTCGTAAAGAGTATAGGGTTTTTTAATGTTAAATCGTTTTAAAGTTTCTACATTGACGCCTGAGAGTTCTTCATCTATCAATCCCATAATATCTGCTGACGGCTTAACTTCTTTCCTGCTTTCTGGGCATAATCTTTGAACCAATCTTTGAGCTATGGCTACAATCAGGGTCGGCGGAATCAGGTAGCGGTCAACTCCCATATCAATCAAGCGCGGAATCACACCCATAGCATCATTGGTATGCAAAGTCGCCAGAACCAAATGTCCTGTCAGGGCTGCATGGACTGCCAGAGCTGCTGTTTCACCATCGCGAATTTCTCCGACCATGATTTTATCGGGGTCCTGGCGCAAAATAGAACGGAGGCCATTGGCAAAAGTATAACCGATTTCCGGCCTAACCTGGGACTGGCTTATACCGTCAATATAATATTCAATAGGATCTTCTAAACTAATAATATTCACTCCTTCCTGATTTAAAAGATGCAAAATACTGTAAAGAGTGGTTGTTTTTCCGGAGCCAGTCGGACCAGTTACGAGAATTAATCCATTCGGTTTCTTAATTGACCTATTAATAATTTCCAAATTTCTGTCCTCAAGGCCTAAATCCGCCAAGCTTTTCAATCCCACTGTAGGATCAAGGATTCTCATCACCACTTTTTCCCCAGCATAAGTAGGCAGAGTAGAAATACGGAAATCAATTTTCTTCCCCATAGTTTCGGTAAAAAATCTTCCATCCTGCGGTTTTCTGGTTTCGTCTATTTTTAGATTGGAAAGAATTTTTATCCTTGAAATAATAGCTAGATGAATGCGCAAAGGCAAAATCAGGTTAATCTTTAAGACTCCATCTACCCTAAAACGGACTCTGGTTGATTTTTCTTCTGGCTCAATATGGATATCTGACGCCCTTTGTTCAATTGCATGCTTAATAATCAGCGCCACGACTCTGGTAATTGGCGCATCTTCAGCGATTTTTTCTATTTCTTCTTTTCCGGTTTTTTCAGGAACATTTTTTTTCTCTTCTTCTATTTCCTTTTTAAGCTCATCTAATGCTTCCTTAACTTCGCCCTTCAAACTTGAATATTCTTTAAGGATATTCTTAAAATCGGTGAGAGTAATAATAAAAATTTTGGGCGTTAAATTATTGCGGTGGGCAACGAACTTTAATGCCTCTTTAGCGTCAATATTATCCGGATTAAGCATACCTGCTTCTAATATTTTTTTCTTTGTATCAACACTAATGGGAACAAAGCGGTAATGCTGGACAGTTTCTAATGGAACGATTTTAAAAATTTCTGGCTCAACTTTATAATCAGTCAAATCCTTAAAAGGAACTTTTAAAAATTGACTTTTAAGTTCGTAAAATTTTGTTTCGTTAATCAGTTCTCTTCCTAAAATAATTTCTTCCAGATTCTTATTCGTTTCCACAGCTTCTTTCTCCAAGCTATTTAAAACAGCTGGATCAATCAATTTTTTGTCAATCAAAAAATCTGAAAAAGTTTTTTGTTTGGACATATTTATAAATTATTGAGCGAATGGATTGGGCCTACCAGTAACTCCCTTTTTTACCGGCATCTCGCCATTAGTTTTTAAAACAGACAATATTTTATTAATCAAAAAATCAGTATTCAAATCAACATTCTTTAATTTCTCCTCTAAAACTGTGGCAGCTGGATTAAGCTGATCGGCTCCCGGCTGGAGAGTATTATCTATTGAAACCTCTGTCCCTTTGTTAATAAATCCAAAATACAAAACCAAAAAAGCCACCACCACTATTACCAAAACAATAATCATCAATGTTTTTTGCCTTTTCTTTTGTTCTAATGACTTAATTTCCATAATTTTTATTGATAATAAACCTTAAAAACTACATTAAAATTAAAAAGGGATGCTGTTTCTGATTGAACAATAAAATTTATTGATTCAACATCCATTAAGCGAATGTTTTCTTCAACTGCACTGAGAAATCTTTCAAATGCCGCGTAATCTCCAACCAGATTTATATTAACAGTCAAAGATTTATAATCCTGATTTGTTTCGGCGTTTTTGTCTTCGACCTTAAATCCGATTTCCCCTAAAATTAATCCTCCCTTTACAGCAATCACTTCCAGTTGAACAATCAGATTAGGAACTTCCTGCTCTCCTGGCATAATATATTCCAATTTATTCAGATTTTCCTTGTTGTTCTCATAGGTATCCCTTAATTTTTCCACAATGCTAATAAGGTATTGTTTTCCTTCTAATACTTTTCGCTGTTCTTTAATTTGATTTTTTAAATCGAAAATACCTTGAACTTTTGGAATGTCCAGTAAAACAACAATTCCTATAAAACCCAGTATTAAAACAATAATAATTATATTCTTAGTCATTTATTTTCTTTTGTCTCGCTTAATAAAATCTCTTTCGAGAAAGTAATTGATAAATTAAATTTGACTCCTCCGATTTCGCTTAAAGCGATATCAGAAACCGCAACTTTTTCAACCAAAGGATCTTCTTTAAAACTCACCATTTGCTGAGCCAGAGCAGTATAACTTCTGGCGCTTCCGGCCAGAAGAATATTTACTTTTTCGTTTTCAAAACTGAATTTCGATTCTGAAAAATAGACATTTATATCAATTAATTCCTCTATTTTTGAAAATAATTTAGACCAATAAAGATGCTCCTTGAATAAATTCTCCACAATATCCAGCTTTTTATCAGCCCCCACAATCAATTCTTCTTTTACAGAATCTCTTTTTGATTCTAAATTAGTTATCTCCTGTATTATGCCTTTTAATTCGTCTTTAACACTTTTTTGATAAAAGAAAAGTCCGCCATAAGTAAGCAGACTTAAAATTAATAAACCAAGGATTATTCCTCCTGTTTTTGAGAGTATTCCGGCTAAAGATATTCCTCTCTTCTTATATTCTTTTGGAATTAAATTAATATCAATCATAATTTATTCTTCCCTCATGGCTGAGCCGATTGCCACTGAGAATTCGGGACCTATCTCTTTAATGGCTTTCTCAAGTTTTGCAGGATAAATCACTCTTGACCATGGATCGGCAATAAAGGTTTTAATTTCTAATTTTTTCTCCACATATTCCCTAAGTCCTTCCATTTGCGCCGAGCCTCCGTTTAGGATTAATTTTTCTATTTTCTTTCCGGTTTTTGCCTGAAAGTTGCTAATTATCTGTTTGCTTCCATTAATTATTTCATCTACCAATGTAATCAGCGCTTCTCTAGTTTCATCTTTTTCTTCCGGATTGCCGTGGTCAATGCCGTGTGTAAGTTTAAATCCTTCGGCCCTTTTGAATGCTACTCCCAAGCTTGAAGCAAGGGTCCTAGTCATTTCCGCTCCAGCAATATCCAGTCCATGGCTCATTTGAACTATTCCGTTGTCAATAATAGTGGAAGAAGTAGCTCTGGCGCCGATATCTAAAACGCAAATCGGTTTGGTTTCTTTGTAAGCCAGAGAGCGGATAAAACTGAAACTTTCCAATTCCAGAGCATTTATTTTTAAATTCAAGGCATCGGCAATCCTGGTATATTTGTTCGCCACATCTTTCGGCACCGCAATCAAAAGAACTCTTTTACCTTTAAATGTCCCTGAATCTATAATTTTCCAATCAAGCACAACTTCGGTCAAAGGAATAGGAATGTATTTTCGCGCTTCAAATTCAATGCTTTTTTCAAGTTCTTCCGGCGCCATTTCCGGCATTTCAATTATACTGGTGAAGCTGGAAAAAATCGGAATCGCCATCACTACTTGTTTTGTGTTTACGTTTGATTTTTCCAAAGCAATTTTCAGCATTTCACGGGTAATCGTTTCCTGAGAATCGCCAGGTTTCTCCGTATAATCAATACTGGAAATTTCCCCGTAGGTTTCCAATTTAAATTTATCCTCACTCTTCCTTAATTGTACCACTTTTATAGAAGAGGTGCCAATATCAATACCCAAAATCGATTTTGGTTTGTTTCCAAATAATCCCATAATTTAATTATAGCATATTACCACGGCAAAATCTCTTTCCACTTTGGCAAAGGGTAATTAACTCTAACTGATTTGGTTATGGAGCAGGTATATCCGTCTGAATCAGTAACCCGTAGAATAACATCGTACTTCCCTATAGATGAAAATGATGTTGAAGGATTTTCCAACACTGATGTTGATGGATCTCCTGATGTAATTGTCCATAAATAAGTATCGCCTTTGATAATTGAACAATCGCTGCCATTAACCGGGTTTTCATCCCAGCATCTGGAAGTATCAGTAAAACTTACTGCTTCCCCGGTATTAGGATAGTTTGGAATCCAAGTAAAATCGCAGGACGGATAATGATGAACAGGAGTGGTTAATGAAAATGGTATACCATTAGTCCAATTAGATGGCAAACTATGTTCATCATATACTCTCACTCTCCAATAATATGTAGTATTAAATCCAAGCTGATTCAAGCTCGGCTGAGTGGCAACAATAATTGACTGGCTGTCTATTGATGGACTTGGGTCTGATAAGCCAGTGATATCCATATTTACCTGTGGAGAGGAGAAATCCGAATTATTGTCTATCTGTAATATGTATCTGGATTGCTTGTCTTTATCCGGATCCGAGTATGTCCAGTTGAATGTATAAAATGGCACTGGTTTATTGCAGACATCCGATGCTGTGTAAGAGAGATTAGTAGCTGTTGGTTTGTCATTAATGTCAACTAATATTACTCCTCCCTCTGCAAAAGCAGACCAATTGCCTGCAAGGTCTTTTACTCTGTATCTGAATTGATATTGATATTTATCTTTGCCTGTATAGGTAAAATTATTGATTGTTGTTGAATAATCCTGATAAACAGACCAGGCAGGAGAAGAAGCCAATTTAGACCT